>NZ_MUFN01000042.1:0-26856 GCF_001996205.1 Salinivibrio sp. IB574
GACGACGGCCCCGTTCTCAAGCGTAAATGTTTCTCCCTTATACTTGACTTGAGTATCACCTTGTTCGCGCACACTGGGGTTATCGACCGCAGTTTGCCCGCCTTCACTGGCAAAACTGGCAATCAGGTTATTTGCTGCCGCTTGCTCTTTTTCCAATAGCTGATCGAATTGGGTTTTGGCATCGGTTAATGCAATTCTATCCTGCGGGCGTTTGGGGCCGGCAAGGCTTGGCACCACATCACCGAGGTCGAGATGGAGTGTGTCACTATAATCAGCCACCGGTGCATCGTCATCTCGCCACAAGCCTTGTGCTTTGGCATAGGTTTCGACCAGCGTGATTTGATCGTCGGTGCGTCCTGTTAGGCGCATGTAGCTTAGCGTTTCTTCATCAATCGGGAAGATGCCACAGGTTGCACCATATTCGGGCGCCATGTTGGCAATGGTTGCGCGATCAGCCAACGGGAGTTTAGCGAGGCCCGGGCCATAAAATTCAACAAACTTACCCACCACACCGCGCTCGCGTAGCATTTGAGTGACGGTGAGTACCAAGTCAGTTGCAGTGGCAGACGCAGGTAGCTCGCCTTTAAGCTCAAAGCCGACCACTTCAGGAATGAGCATGGTGATAGGCTGGCCGAGCATCGCCGCTTCCGCTTCGATGCCACCCACGCCCCAGCCAAGCACACCTAAGCCGTTGATCATGGTGGTATGTGAGTCAGTGCCTACCAGCGTATCCGGCATGGCTAACTTATTGCCGCCTTGCGCTTCCACTAATACACCCGGGGCTAAATACTCGAGGTTCACTTGGTGTACGATCCCCGTGCCGGGGGGGACGACGCGGAAATTCGAAAAGGCTTGCTGACCCCAACGTAAAAATTGGTAACGCTCGCTGTTTCGTTCGAACTCAATCTCAGTGTTTTTCTGCAAGGAGTCAGGGTTACCGTAGTCATCCACCATGACCGAGTGGTCGATGACAAGATCAACCGCACCAAGCGGGTTAATTTTGGCTGGATCGCCTTTTAAATCGCGCATGGCGGCACGCATGGCTGCGAGATCCACCACAGCAGGTACGCCAGTGAAATCTTGAAGCACGACACGTGCAGGGGTGAAGTTTACTTGATCTTTACCGGCAGCATCAGCTTGCCACTGGCAAAGGGTTTTAATGTCCTCTGCCGACACATTCTTACCGTCTTCTTTGCGCAGCAAGTTTTCAAGCAGCACTTTTAGGCAGTAGGGCAAGCGGCTGATATTAAATTGATCAGACAATGCATCGAGACGGAAGTAATCATAGGTTTCACCATTGACGTGTAGGGTACGTCGCGTGTTGAAGCTGTCTTGGCTATTGGAATGAGATGTGTTGCTCACGGGTGCCTCCCCAAGTCCGTTATTGTGAGTAGAAGCGAGGTAGATAAGGACACCTCGCTCGGGGGATTGCTTGWTTTTACAGCWCTATTGTAAATGCGAGATTGATTTAGTTAAAGCTTGGTTACTATCGTGTGGCCGATAACTGCCATCGCTGAAACCTTTCTATTCAGGGTGAGGGTGTTTGTCGGGTTTGGCGATCATCGCGTCTTGTGGGTAGTAAACAACGCCACGTGGCTGACCTTGGCGATCGAAGAAAGCGTTGGGACGATGGTGACCGAGTAAACGTGCCCAGCCAATGCGGAGGGCGGTTCTGATCACTAAGCTAAGCGGAAAGCGAGGGTGGACATTTTTTTCTGGGATGGATGAACGTGCGTCTTGTCCTTGTACGTACCAACGGACGGGGCCAATTTCTTCTTCGTTATCGCCTTCGATGTGATAACAACTACTAATAATGCCGATAAAAGGGATAGCTGCACTAATTGTATTTGCTATCGGTGTATGGCAACAGCTCGTGTACCAGCGATAAAGCCCTTTTTCGGATAATCTCGCGCAGGAAAGCTTGTCTCTCCCTCGGTATACGCGTAACTGGGCGGGTGTAATTTGTAGTATTTCTGTGCCTCCCCCGGGCCTTAGCTCGGTATGGTAACCCAGTTTTTCAGCGAATGCTTGGCAGTCTTTGCAGTAACAAACGCAACGCTGACTGCGTTGCGCATCGATAATTTCTCCCGTCACTTGGCCACAAGCACACTGGATATTCAACCTTGTCATTCTATCCTCTCCCGCGCATCAAAGCGTGTCTTACTAGTGTAGAGGATGAGCGAAAAACCGATGCAGAGTGTTTGATTTATAACGCTATCTGAACATGAAATTCCTCTGAATTACGCAGAATGGCAACTTTTCGTGACATTTTTGTCCCATTTCCACCTTCTAAAATAGGGCAATAGACCAACTATGCAGTGATTAATTCTTTTGTTTAATAATTGTTAATCTTTGTGGTGGAGCCTTTCAACGGCTTAGCGAAATTTTTTAGACAAAAAAACTAAACGAGTGGTTTATGATCGATAAATATAGCGCTCGATCTGGAAATAACAGTGTATATGGTTGATGATTGGATGTATCACGTTTGTTAAATAAATGTATTTCAAACGTATTGGTTTGAATGCGCGGCACAGTCGCGAAACAGGAGGAAGCCATGAATACGTCAACATTACTCATGCAGCTTAATCAACTGGACGATAATCATATCAAACAATTACAGCCTTCGTTTGATAACCTTCCGGGTACATCTCACGCAGACGGCGGTTATCGCTTGCGTCGCTATTCAATCGTGCATGCTTTCGATGGGGGCATCGAGAAGTTACCGACTCGCCCATTTATGCAAACATCTGACATCAATGAATTCCAAGGGGATGTGGCTAGAACCTTTGAGGATATCGAGCCCCAGACCATTCAGGCACCCGGCTTCCATGCCATGTGTCGGACATTCCGCGACCTTTACCAGCTTAGCGATGACAACGACATCGAAATCCACCAAATTCGTATTCAGGCGGATAATCAATCCGTGCAGGTTGCCCCAGAAGGGGTTCATCAAGATGGCTTTGATCATATCGCTATTGTGAGCATTGGCCGCGATAATATTGAGGGTGGAGATTTCCAAGTGTTCCGTCACAAAACGAGTGCACCATTGTTTAGCTTACCGCTGGAACCGGGGCAAATGGCGGCACTTGATGATCGTACGTTGTGGCATTACGCTGAGCCGATTACGCCCGTTGATAATCAGAAGCCGGGCACAATGGATGTATTTGTACTCACAGCAACAAGGAAGTAACGATGACACCGGCAGGTTTTTCACCCCATGCTGTTCGGGGCCACTTTCCCGCGCTCTCCCAAATTATTGAAGGCGAACCCGTCGCATTTTTTGATGGCCCAGGGGGTGCGCAAGTGCCCCGCGCAGTGCTTGACGCTATGATGGGTTATTTAGGGCACTACAACGCCAATCTGGGCGGCCAGTTCTTTTCTGGTCGTTATACGACCGAGCTTATGCAGCGCGCGCGGGATGTGGCGGCTACCTTTGTGAATGCCTCATCGTCAGAAAGCATGGTATTCGGCCCCAATATGACCACCTTGACCTTCTCGTTGAGCCGCGCAATCAGTCGAGAGTGGCAGGCGGGGGATGAGGTGATTGTCTCCGCGCTAGACCACTATTCAAACGTGTCCAGCTGGCAGCAAGCGGCCCAAGACAAGGGTGCGGTTGTGAAACAGGTACGTGTTGATGAATCGACGTACTCTATCGATATGGCACATCTGGCCAGCCTAATGACCGATAAAACCAAGTTGGTTGCGGTGACGTTAGCCTCAAATACCACAGGCAGTCTGGTCGATGTGGCAAAAGTGGTGGAGATGGCGAAACAAGTGGGCGCCAAAGTGTATGTGGATGCGGTGCATTACGCGCCTCATCACTTGGTGGATGTGCAAGCACTCGGGTGCGACTTCCTTGCCTGCTCAGCGTATAAGTTTTTTGGGCCTCATGTTGGTTTTGCCTATGTCGCGCCTGAGTGGGTACAGACGTTAAAACCGTACAAAGTGGAACCTGCGACTAATCAAGGCCCCGGCCGATTTGAAACGGGCACCCAAAGCTTTGAGGCGATAGCGGGCTTTATTGCGGCGGTCGACTATCTTGCGCAATGGGGCGATCCGACGTCCTCACTGCGAGAAAGACTAGCGGCAAGCTATGCGCAGTATCAAGCGCATGAACAAGCATTGTCAGCACACTTTATCCAGTTGATGCGCGCTTATCCCAAAGTACGTATTTATGGTATTACCGACGATAATCAGCTCGACAAACGCACTCCAACGTTTGCTATACGCATAGAGGGAACAGAGCCGGCAGAGGTTGCTCAAGCACTTGGCGAGCAAAATTTGTGTGTCTGGAATGGACACTTCTATGCGCAAGGCCTGTGTGAGCAGCTTGATATCTTAGACAAAGGCGGTGTGATCCGCATCGGTATGATGCATTACAACACCATTGATGAAATTGACCGACTACACCAAGCCTTATTGCCATTTATTAGCGATTAAGGTTAATCAATCTCTCAAGCGGCCAAAAAGGCCGCTTTTTTTTGATCAAAATTGGCTTCAGTTGATGTTTAAGTGTGAATTTATTCACAATGCAATCTAGAAACGTTAGCTAGCGCATAGGCGAATGTGCGGCTGCACGTTATGATCAACATCGTTACTGCTGTCCAAGAACCTGTTCAGAAAGAAATCATTTAAAAAACGAAACCAATAATAATCAAGGCGAGACCCATGACTGAAGAACAAAACGCCTTTTGGCACCGATATCTAGCGACCCTTCCCGCGGACCAACGGCCAACTGATGATCAAGTGGTGGTGGACACCTTAAGTCATCACACGGTGAGAGCGAACGAAGTTGCGACATTGGTTAGTTTGAATAAAAAGAAAGCCCACTGCCGATTGCGCAGCTCTTTGGAAGAGAAAAGTGCGGTTATCCCGCAAAAAGGACATTATAAGATTGTTCTTAATGGTCACCAGCGACCCGTGTGTATCGTCAAAACCACTCAGGTGAGCTATTGCCCGTTCAACCAAGTCAGTGCTGAATTTTCGGCACGTGAAGGAGAGGGAGATGGCTCTTACCAGTGTTGGCACGAAGCGCATTGGGGGTACTTCTCCCAGTACGCCAAAACACACGGCCTACATTTTGATGAGCACTCGGATGTGGTGCTTGAAGAGTTTGAGAAAGTCTATCCACTCTAAAAATCAAAGCCGCGTAGAGCGGCTTTTTTAATGGTGATGCTTCTTCATATAAGTGCGAGGTGACTCTCCCAGCATGGTTTTGAAAAATGTGATAAATGCACTGTCACTGGCAAAGTGTAATCGATGGGCGATATCACCTTGCTTTTTTCCCGCGGCGAGTAGCTCTATCGCTTTAATGATCCGCCATTGTTGTCGCCATCGCTGATAGCTCATCCCCGTTTCTTTCTTAAACAAGCGCGTGATCGTTTTTTCAGAGGCGCCGCATCGTGTTGCTGCTTCTTTTAACGGTGGGAGTACATCCATTTCGAGGAGCGGTGATAAACGATAATCCGTCGGCATAGGCAACGTCATTGTTTCTTCTTTAGCGCTTGTCAGCTCATCGATACATACAGCGAGAAGGTTGGCTGGTGCGCCACATTGCCAATCCGTCGTGAACGGAGAAAGAGCAATACGCTCCAGAATTGCTGTCAGTAACGGTGTTGTCGTCAGGACCATTAACTGAGTAGGTAATTGGGTGATTACCCTTTGGTCAAAATAGATCGAGCGGTAGCCTACCGTGTGTTGCATCTCAACCCGATGCTTGCATTGGCCCGGAATCCAGGCAACTCGAGTGGGAGGCAAGATACTGACTGAGTTCGCGAGGGTTATCCGCATACAGCCATGCTGACTAAAGAGTAATTGGCCTTTTTGGTGATAGTGAAAGCCTGAGTCGTGCGAGGTTAAGTCAGCACCGATCCCCAGCACCGAATTATCGAGCATATCAGGATCAAAGTTATCGTCGCTGTTGAGCCATGCCATTACAAATTGTCTTATTTTATAAACTTATTGTCTTTTATATTATAATAGACAAAGTGCTGATGTTGGTAGGTTAAGACCTCATTGTTTTCTTCAGAGGTCATTATGCAAACTCGGACTTTCAGCCTGACTTTAGCTATGGCTTTAATGATGTTTCCGCAAATTGCAGAAACGATTTACAGCCCKGCACTCCCCGAACTTGCTTTACACTTTTCGGTTACTCCCGATATCGCTTCGCAAACTTTATCTAGCTACTTTGTTGCTTTTGCATTTGGCGTTGTTTTTTGGGGGAGAGCTTGTGATGTTATAGGTCGTCGGCTGAGTATGCTCGCTGGTTTGGGGGTCTATGCGATGGCATGCTTGCTTGCCGTGTTTAGTTCTGATTTTAGCCTTGTTTTGATAGCCAGAGTCATGGCGGCTTTTGGTGCCGCGGTTGGGTCAGTTGGTACGCAAACGATGATTAGAGATTGCTATAGTCGTACCCAATTGGCGCGAATGTTCGCAGTGATGGGGATTGCCATTGCACTGAGCCCTGCTAT
Source organism: Salinivibrio sp. IB574 (assembly GCF_001996205.1). NCBI lineage: Bacteria > Pseudomonadati > Pseudomonadota > Gammaproteobacteria > Vibrionales > Vibrionaceae > Salinivibrio > Salinivibrio sp. IB574. The sequence goes on from NZ_MUFN01000042.1 coordinate 6,471, forward strand.
TGGCGTGTTGGCTGGAGCGTTATTGGTAGGTTTTCTTGGTTATCAAGGGGTATTTATTGGGCTGGCTATTACGTCTGTAGGGCTTTTCCTCTACGCCTATCAGTGTTTACCTGAGACCCGAAGGGCTGATAACTCTCTTCCTCCGATAGCGCCGGTTTTACGACGCTTAATGATGGATGGTGATGTCTGGTTCAGTGCAGTCTTGGTGGCTGCATTTAATATTAATTTATTTGCTTACTATCAGCTTGCGCCTTTCTATTTTAGCGCTTTGCGTATCCCACCCTCATGGTATGGCTACTCAGGTTGCATCTTAGCACTAGGGATTGGTATGGGAGCCATCGTGAATAAGAAGCTTTTAGCAAGAGGCTGGGTGTATAAGCCGTTACTTTTATTGTCTGGCCTCGTCTCTACCCTAGGAAGTATTGTGGTTTGGAGGCTAGAAACCAGTCCGTGGTTTGTGATGCCTATGATATTCGTTGTGATGGCGTATGGGATTGCGATCCCTAACATCCTCGCATACGCGCTTCGCCACTATGCTGATTGTGTCGGTACGGCTGGCGCCCTATTCGGTATGCTCTACTACGGGTTAATTGGTATTGGATTAGCAAGCGTAGGAGCAGAGCAAGCTCTGGGAATAAGCTTAACTGTCAGTAGTATAGTCGCGATGTGCATTGGGTGGTGGCAGACAAAATCGGTCTGAACTGCGCTTTTAGGCGGGCACTGTCGCGACTAAGCCGATCAAGGTTTACTCACCGATATCCAAATTAATCTCATCGGCCCATGGCATGTCTGGCAGGGTGTCTAAGTTGGCTTCATAGCGGGACAGGGTAAATTGCCCGTTGTGATTGCTAACATCATAGATCTCAACCATTAACGCACAAGCAATGTACTCGATAGCTTCGTCGCGTGAATAGCCGGTCATACGCAGGCGCATCAAGGTTTCTGCTACCTTTTTAGGATCTTGGTCGGCGATCTGGTTCTCAACCACTTCAATCAAGTTAGCGATACTGGTACTGGTTTCATCTTGCATGGTATTGCTCGTTATGGGTGACAGTGACGTCATACTAGGGGATGCAAGCCTGAGAGGCACGGATTTTTTGTCAGCCTATGACGTCACTAACTTCATTTAGTGAACTCAATATGTTAATGATAACCATTATCGAAATGGTGTGGCGAATGAAAAGGATATAATCATGGCGAAAACACGTATCGAAAAAGACAGTATGGGTAATGTTGAGGTACCCGCGGATGCGCTGTATCAAGCACAAACACAGCGAGCCGTGAATAACTTTGCGGTCAGTGACCAGACTATGCCTGAGGGTTTTATTCGCGCGTTAGCCATGGTGAAGCATGCAGCGGCAACGGCTAACGAAGAGCTGGGCTTACTGGATGGCAATATCGCACATGCGATTCGCCAAAGTGCCGAAGCCATCATGGATGGTGAGCATTTAGCGCAGTTTCCCGTTGATGTATTTCAGACCGGCTCAGGCACGAGCTCAAACATGAATATGAATGAAGTGCTGGCAACGTTGGCCTCTGAAAAGTGTGGTGAAACGGTCAGTCCTAATGATCATGTTAACATGAGTCAAAGTAGTAACGATTCTGTTCCTACGGCTATCCAGATCAGTGCCACATTAGGCTGTGAAAAAGCCTTACTTCCCGCGTTAGCGCATTTACGTGACGCGTTACAGGAAAAGAAACGCACAGTCGGTCATATCGTGAAAACGGGTCGCACTCACTTGATGGATGCGATGCCTGTGACTCTTGGTCAAGAGCTAGATGCTTGGACTCAGCAGGTCGAACACGCGATGGTACAAATTACCCAAAGCCTATCATCGGTGCGCGCACTGGCTCAGGGTGGCACGGCAGTAGGGACGGGAATCAATGCTCACCCATTATTTGCCGAGCGTTTTGCCAACGCAGTTTGTGCGTGTAGCCACTCCTCATTCACGGCGAGCGAGAATCCTTTTTTTGCGATTGGTAGCCAAGATGCGCTGGTGGCATTGCACGGCCAGTTGAAGACAACCGCGGTTGCGGTCATGAAACTGAGCAATGATTTACGTTGGATGAACTCGGGCCCACTTGCCGGGCTTGGAGAAATTGAGCTAGAGGGGTTACAGCCGGGATCGTCTATTATGCCGGGGAAAGTGAATCCTGTTATTCCAGAGTCCGCTGCTATGGTTGCAGCGCAAGTGATGGGCAATGACACTACCATCACGGTGGCGGGGCAATCGGGGAATTTTGAGCTGAACGTGATGTTGCCTGTGATTGCTGCTAACTTACTGCAAAGTATTCGTCTATTGGCGAATGCAGCTCATCTGCTAGCAGATAAAGCGGTGGCGACCTTTAAAGTGCGAGAAGATAGCTTACAGTCAGCGTTAGCCCGTAACCCTATTTTAGTGACGGCGCTTAACCCAGTTGTGGGTTACCTTAAAGCCGCTGAAATTGCGAAGAAGGCGTATCAACAGGGCCGGCCTATCTTGGATGTCGCGGAGGAAGAAACGGATCTCGGCCGCGAGCATTTGTCCCAATTGCTTGACCCAGCCAAGCTCACCGAAGGCGGTATCGCTGAATAAATATTAGGGTGGGGGCGCCACAACAACACGGTTGCGCCCCGTCTTTTTGGCCTGATACAAGCAATCATCGGCTCGGTCAAAAATACGCTCTGGATGAATATCGTCAGTGTGGTTTTCTGCCAAACCGCAGCTGACGGTATAGGTCAGTGACTGGTCATCAATGTGAGAAACACTAGCGGCGATACGTTCTCGGATCCGTTCTGCCACATGAGTGGCGTCGCTTGCGCGCGTGTTGCGAAAGATGACCACGAACTCCTCACCGCCATAGCGAGCAACTAAATCGTTCTGGCGTACTGTGTCTGTGATGATGCCAGCGACATCTTTCAATACTTGATCGCCAGCAAGGTGGCCATAGTTGTCATTGAATTGTTTGAAATGGTCTACGTCAAATACGGCGATGGTATATCGATAACGAGCTCGGCGAGCATGTTCATATTCAATCGCTAGCTCAGGTAATAAACCATAGCGATTTACCACTCCGGTTAAAGGATCTAAGCTGGCTTTTAGCTGCCAGCTATCCCTTGCGGCAACCGCGTTTTTGAGTTCCATGACTTGGATTGAAATACTGATACTGGCGAGTACAGTGGTCAAAATATAGATCAGTAGCGCTAGCACCCCGTTATGAATATCTGGGATATCAAAGGCGCCCATATTGATGGGAACCATGACGATCGTTGTTGCAATTAATGTACATAATGCAATCAATAGGGTCCGCCAGTGGCCAGCGAAAGCAATATAGATTAGCAAGGCAAGGACGATGAAAATTGAGCCAGGGAAAACAGAAAAGCTAAACAGTGTGAGTAAAAAAACGCACAGTACGTAAGCCACTCGCATTCGTGTAATCTTACCAAAATCTATTCCGACACGTTGCCATGCGGTATATAGGCTAACACTCATCAAAACAGCGGTCGTGTAAGTGACTGCAAACTCTACAGCGAGAAATTGAATCCTCCCAGAGATAAGTTGCTCATCAAGGTAAAGAGGAATCGAGATGAGCGCGATCATTCCAAGCGCAGGCACTAAACAACCAATAATGAGAAACCTGAATAAGGCACTCACGCTGTCCAGACAGTGAGGGTATAGCTTTTTCCATATCCATGAGGAGATGAGTGGGGTCAGGGTCAGGCAAGCACCGAAGAGTAACCCTGTGATTAGATGGACGGATTCGATACGTGCAATAGCCGCTAAACCATGTCCTAATGCACCTGCAACGGTAAGAGGCAAGACAAGCCTTGTTCCAAAATGTTGGAATAGGATAACGGCAAGCCCACTAGAAATGTTTAGCAGCGTCACCGTGTTCAGATCGAGAATGGCCGATAAGAATCGCATGTCTGCCCAGACAAGGCTGCCATACAACACAACCCACAAGAAAATCATCCGTGATCGTGTTTGAGATAGAACTGATTGCATGTCTCTCCCACATCCATCAGAGGGCAGCAGTGGCCTCAGCAGTAATGCTAAGTCATTGAAGTATATTCTATCAATAAGTATAGCAGAGCCGGCATGCGCCGGCTCTGAAACCCAATGAGGGGTAGATTAATCTAATTTCTTTAACGCGACGGCGTTCATACAAAAACGTAATCCAGTCGGTGGGGGACCATCGGGAAACACATGTCCCAGATGAGCATCACAGCTAGCACAGGTAGTTTCAATGCGTGTCATTCCGTGACTGGTATCTTTATGGTATGCGATGGCGCTATCTTCGGCCGGTTGTGTGAATGAAGGCCAGCCGGTACCTGAGTCAAACTTCTCATTCGCATCAAACAACAGTGTGCCGCAACAAACGCAGCCGTATAGGCCTGGCTCAAACAAGGTACACATGCCCGAGCTAAAAGCACGTTCAGTGCCCTTTTGACGCGTAACGCGATATTGCTCGTCGCTGAGCTGTGACTGCCATTGTTGATCTGTTTTTTCCACCCGCTGGCGCGGCGCCACATTACCTTGTTCGCTTCGTGTGACGATCTCTTGCCATGTCAGCATGATATCGATCCTCTCGTGTGGCGGGCAACTGCCCGTGCTACAAAAACGCGTAGTGTTATGAATCTGAGTGCGCGATGCAAGTAGTACGGTGATGATTCGCCTTTAAGATCAAAGTTAAAGTGTGCCGATACCCCATCGTAATTCATCGTCTTGATCGTCTCGCACCTGATCTAAATAGCCCTCTAAGTGTTGCTCAATCAGCTCGTCAGATTGCGAGAAAAAGGCGATATGAAAGACCGCATCTCCTTCATTGACAACAGGGAGAGTTTGTTGGCCAATCAAAATACCGCTTTGTGAGGCTTTGATTTCCACTTCAGTGCTGCCAGCCGGGTCGCTGATGATGCCAATTAGTTGTCCTTTATTGACCATTTCACCTAACGCGATATGACTACGAAAAATACCATCAGCTTCAGCGCGCACCCATCTCGTTGCGCGTGCTGTGACGGGTTGATAGGGCAGCGCACGCCGAGATTGACGTAGCATCCCCAAATGACGCATCACTCGAATGACACCCCGCACGCCTGCATTAATAGCGTAAGGCTCAAATCGCAGCGCTTCCCCTGCCTCGTAGGTGATGACTGGAATACCGATCGCTTCCGCCTCCGCACGGAGAGAGCCATCACGTAAGGCGGCATCAACCATAACGGGAGCCGCAAAGGCTTTCGCCATCTCGGCCGCTCCTTCATTATCAAGATTGGCGCGGATTTGAGGTAGATTGGTGCGATGAATCGCTGCGGTATGAAGATCAATGACGTGCGTACACTGACTGATCACTTCATTAAATAATTGATATGCCATACGGCCGGCAATGGAGCCGCGCTCGGAGCCGGGGAAAGAGCGGTTTAAGTCCCGTCGATCGGGTAGATAGCGGGACTTGTGAATAAAGCCAAAGACATTGACGACGGGAATAGCAATCAAGGTGCCACGAAGCTTTTCGGTATCGACTTTGGCTAATATTTGACGAACAATTTCAATCCCATTGAGCTCGTCGCCATGAATGGCGGCGCAAACAAGTAGAATCGGACCCTCTAACTTGCCGTTTAACACCTCAATGCTGACATTTAATGGCGCGTGAGTGTACAGGCGCGCCATTTCCAGTTCCAAGCTGGCATGCTCGCCAGCTTGGATCGTTTCGCCACCGATGTCGATGGCATTGTTTTTTTTAGCCCTTGCCACGTGTGCGTGTCCTTTGGGGTTTAGCCGTCTTTTCAATATACTCGACGATCATGCCCGCGACATCTTTTCCTGTTGCTTTTTCAATGCCTTCTAGCCCAGGAGAAGAATTGACTTCCATCACAAGGGGCCCGCGCTCGGAGCGAAGAAGGTCAACCCCTGCCACGTTAAGTCCCATGGCTTTCGCGGCCGCGATCGCGGTTCGACGCTCGGCTGGCGTAATGCGGATAAGGCTTGCCGTTCCGCCACGGTGCAGGTTAGAGCGAAACTCGCCCGGTTGCGCTTGACGTTTCATCGCGGCAATCACCTTATCACCAATCACAAAGCAGCGAATGTCGGCACCGCTAGACTCTTTAATGTATTCTTGCACCAAAATATCCGCTTTTAAGCCCATAAAGGCTTCAATCACACTTTCTGCGGCTTTTTTAGTTTCAGCGAGCACGACGCCAATACCTTGGGTTCCCTCCAGCAGTTTGACCACCACGGGTGTTCCCCCCACCATGGTCAGCAAGTCAGCAATATCACCAGGCTTACTGGCAAACCCAGTATGAGGCATGCCGATCCCTTTACGTGACAACAATTGCATTGAGCGTAATTTATCGCGAGAGCGACTGATAGCAACCGACTCATTGACGGGGAATACGCCCATCATTTCGAATTGGCGTAGTACCGCGCAGCCATAAAAAGTAACGGATGCACCAATCCGCGGTACGATAGCGTCGAACCCTGATAGCTCCTCACCGGCCAAATGAATCATCGGCTGCGTTGAGTTGATACTCATGTAGCAGCGCAGCGCATCAATGATTTTATATTCGTGACCGCGTTGTTCGCAGGCTTCTATCAGGCGACGCGTAGAATAAAGATTTTTGTTACGCGACAGAATGCCTATTTTCATGGTTTAACCGCTCCTACTTACCGAGCAAAAAAGAGTGCATGGGATCGACGGTCATTTGTCCCGCCATGGCTGTGCGGCCGAGTAGCATGCGAAAACGCATGTTGTCTCTTGCCGTTAGTGTCATTTCTATCGGGTAGCGTAATGTACCCGCTTGAAGTGTGGTTTGTATGACATACCTAAGCTGTTCATGACCTCCCGAGTCGCGAACAACGCGTCTGGCTACCACTTTGGCTTCAGCTTGGACGTGTGTTTCATCGTCACCTTGGTGAGGGTGAACCCAAAAGCGAACCCAAGCTTCTCCGTTTTGGTCGAATTCTTCGATCTTAAACGTATGCAGGCAAGAAGTCCGTGCTCCGGTATCAATTTTGGCTTTCACCCGAGCAATACCTAGGTCGGGGAGGGCGACCCACTCTCGCCAGCCGACGCTGACTTTAGGTGTTTTGTGTTGCACAGTGTTCATTTTGATCCGCTATAACAAAGTCCCTTACTCTACCGTAGAAGGGATTACGATTACTCGTGGTAAGAATCTGAAAAATAAGCGATGATGTGTGATAACCATCGCATACATTTACTACGCATTGACGCAGATCTTATCGTAGTGTCAGCAGTAAGATGTGCACGCGGATGCGCGCACTTACCGCTTTGCGGCAATACGAGAGAGTCTGGGATTCGTCGTGGCAACGTCATGGCATCTCTGGGCAGGGCGACGAAATAAACGTCGCTAAATACGCCGTGATGGCGTCAGAGAGCACACGAAAAGTTTCATGAAGGAAATACCATGCAAAACAGTGATAGACAAGAAGTAATTGAGGATTTGCTCTCAAAAGTTGATGAGGGAACGCCCGAAGTGGCACAAGAGATCGAGCAAGCCCACAGTCTTGATGACCTCGCTCTATTACTTGAGTCTTTGCCCGTTACTGATCGTGTGAGTTTTTGGGAGCAATTATCGCCTGCAATACAGCTGCCGGTGTTGGCGGAAATGCGTGCTGATGCGAGTGAAGCGATTATTCGCGCAGTGGATGAGGTTCGCCTGCATGACTTGTTTGCGGAACTGGATGCCGACACCTTGCTGGAGCTGCAAGATGTGCTCACCGAACCTTTGCTGGAAGAAGCATTGGGGCGCATGGATACGGAGCAAAAGCAACGTTATGCCTCTGCTCAGCAATATGCAGATAGCGAGGTGGGTCACTGGTGTGATCATCAACCATTAGTGGTACCCGCCAAAACAAAAGTGAATGTCGTGTTGCGTTTATTGCGCCGTGTGATGCCGAAATACTGTGATCATGTGTTCGTGGTTGATAGCCGTGGCGTATGGGTCGGTGCGGTGCCGATTCACAAACTCTTTGGGGCCGATGGCGTATTAAAAATCAGTGAGTTGGTGCGCGAACAATTCCCGAGTCTGAATGCTCGTGAGGATATTTATGTGAGTGCCGATAAGGTTGCTAGCAGTGAGGAAGTTGCCTTACCGGTGCTAGACGATGGTGGGATGTTGATTGGCCGGCTTGATCTCGGTACTGCGTATGAAATGCAAGCCGAGCGAGCTGAAGCACAAATTATGGCGACGGCGGGTTTGGATGAAGATGAAGATTTATTCTCCCCGGTGATGAAAAGTGCGCGTAATCGTGCACTGTGGCTTGGCATTAATTTGATGACGGCTTTTCTTGCTTCTTGGTTTATTGGTTTGTTTGAAGCGACACTGCAACAAGTGGTCGCGCTGGCGGTATTAATGCCCGTGGTGGCGTCAATGGGTGGGATCGCCGGAAGCCAGACGCTAACCTTGATTGTGCGAGGCTTAGCATTAGGGCAAATATCTAAAAGTAACTTAAGGCCACTATTGAACAAAGAGCTGCAAGTGGGGCTACTGAATGGTGTGCTGTGGGCGATAGTGATTGGTTTGATCGCCGGTTACTGGTTTAACAGCTGGGGACTAGGGATGGTGATTGGTGCTGCTATTGTCGCCAATATTATCAGTGCCGCCTTGGCAGGTATCTTTCTTCCGGTCATTCTCGATAAGCTTAAAATTGACCCTGCGCTTTCAGGATCGGTCATTCTAACCACGGTGACGGATATTGTTGGTTTTGTTGCCTTCCTTGGGTTAGGAACCTTGTTTTTGCTGTAAACCTTTACCAAGAAAGCAGGGATTGAAAAGCGCTCGCCGTAACGACGAGCGCTTTTTGTTATGAGTTTGCTGGTGGCGCGGGAGTATCTGACGCAGCAGCGTCGGCGCTCTCTGGCCGTTTTCCGTCAGCGGCAGGGAGCAGTTTTTCGCAATAAAGCGTCATAATGTCTTCCCGTATTAATTGTTCGAGCTCGGCGGCGCGTTCGGTTGGACAGAACAGGCGGACGTGGACGTGCTGCTCGCCAGTATCGGTATGAGACAAATAGACGTGGGGCTCGGGCCCTGGTAAATCCACCCCCGCATGACGTTCAATCACATGGTTATAACGTCGAGCGACATCGAGAAAATCCTCACTATGATCGTCAATCCGTGCCAGCAGCGCGGGAATATGGGGGTATAAATTAATATCGCCACGGATCACCAAGAAAAAATGGTGGTAGACATAGCGCTTCATAAAATTAAGGTTTTTTACCGTGGTGGTAAAAAACAAGCTGTTGGGCAGCGTCGCGGTCTTTCCGGTGTAACAATAGTGTCCATGATGGGTATCAATTTCTTGAATTTTGGTCGCCATCAAATTGTGCTCGATCACTTCGCCGCGTGAGTTACCCACTTCAATCCAATCCCCGATACGAAATGATCGAGAACTAGCGCGTTGAATGGAGCCGGTAAAGCACAAGATAATTTCTTTCGATGCCACCACGACAGCCACTGCAATGGCAGTCAGTGAGAGGGCAAACTCGCTAATTTCCGTATTCCAGAATAAAAATAAAAACAGTAACAGTAAGCTAAATGCCCCATTTTTAGTGCGAGATATCCACTTACGTTGATCTTCACTGAGGAAGTTACTGTCACCGCGAATATGACGTAGGATCAGGCGGCGAATAACGCTCACAACAACAACGACGCCGATAGTGGTCAGTAGCTTGTTATCGACCAACAGTTGGGCAATATTTTTTAACTCAGATAACAAAGTTGCTCCCTATTGCTTATTTCCCGAGCTTTGGCGCTATTCTGCCCCTTTGGCGAGAAAAATAAAACGTAAAGTTGCCGATACCTCAGGGCGAGGTATCGACGTGTGAGGTGGGTGCTAATCTGTCATCAATTTGCTTTGTTGGATCATGGCATCAATCACGGAAGCGCTGAGCTCCTGGCTACTCAGGCCACTAATATCAATCTCGTAGGCTGCCGCCATATCTGCCACGCTGAGGTTCTCGAATACCACGTGTTGATCGATTTGATTATCGCCTGCAGAGGCAATGTATAAGGTGGCTTCACCTTGATCGTTGTCCTCAAGGGTTAGATAGCCTTCAAGGCTTGCACCGGCTTGGTCTTCATCAATCAGCAGCTCGGAGAGGTCCAGTGTGTCCTTTTGTACATCAAAGTCCGTAATGCGATCGACCGCTTCTGCGCCGACAGACCCTTGGTCACCGTTTAAAAATGCGAAGGTGTCCGACCCAAGCCCGCCAGTCAGCGTATCGTCACCTTTACCGCCAATCAGGAGATCATCGCCCAGACCGCCATCAAGGGTATCATCGCCGTGGTTACCAAGTAGGCTATCATCCCCTGCATGACCAATGAGGGTATCGTCACCTGCACCGGCGGCGAGGATTTCACTTTGATAGCCGCCCTCCAATGTTTGGTCATCAATGGCAATAATATCGACCAATGCACTGTCCACATAACTGCCGTTAGAGGTGGTGTATTCAAATTTATGTTCAGGCTCTGGTAATACCGCGTTAGAGTTATCCAGAGTGAGATAAATCTCGTAGTTCTCAGTCGTATTTAAAGCATTGTTGGAAACGATCTCAAAGTAATAAGTCCCCTGCTGACCGGCGGTAAAGCTATTACTGCCAGTATCTGGATTGAGAGTATCCAGCAGTTGTTGGTTTTGGTCATAAACCCTAACGCTGAGATTATTTAACCACCGATCATCATCAAAGAGTAAGGTCTCGTTTTGGTAGAGGTCCATTTTTGTCATGTCACTGTCGGTACCGTTTTGGACCGTACCTGTCAGAGCTGCGTTGGCACCGTAGTTACCGGCATCAATGTGCGCCCATACCTCCTGTGTCATGGTCCCGAACTTACCACGGTCTAGGCTCTGTGCCTGTGCAAACGAGTTGGAGAAATCACCCAATTCGGATTCTGCAATAAACTCGGAATCGTTACCGATTGGATCAAGGAAGGTTTGCGGACTCATTGCACTATCGGGCGTGAAGATGACGTCATCCGTGCCTGCTACCGACCCTTGTACCGCGTTACTGGTGGCTGTAATTGTGCTGCCCATCGATGGAATATCATTATGGGTTAAGGCTAAACCTGGAATGACGATCGGACTACCATCGTGAATATTGGTGATTACTATATCGTGATTGGCATCTAGCCGTGCCTCGTAGTAGAGGTTAATGGCGACATTGACGTTACTGGTATCGCCATCGTTGTCGGTAAGCGTCAGTGCGATTTGCTCTTGCTCGTTGAGAATATCTCTGTCGACCGCCACGCGATAGTCATATTCGCCGGTATCAAAATTGATGGTGAGGATCCCGCCTTTTGCGGTTTCAAAGGTCTGCTGCGCGCTGTCAGTCGCCGGATCATAGTTGTACGTTTGTCCATCTAGGGTGAGCGCGGAGATATAACCACCGTCAGCTCCGAATAAGGAAACAGTATTGCCATCATCATCCATCAGCACGAGGCCGCCTGATACTTGTCCATTTTCAATGGTTTGTAACAAGGTATAGGTAAGGTTTGTTTCATCCAAAACAATTTGGATATTCTGAGCGTCATCTCCAGACGAGCTAATAGCAATAGGTGCGAGCGGGATAGTGGTAATGCCGTCACCTACTCCTATACTAAAAGACTCATCAATGCCTTGCGTACTCACATAAGTTTGCCATGCGCTATGCAGGCTGGTGTTGTTTTCAAAAGCATCATTGGGCATCCCATCGGAGATAAAATAAGAAATGGTTTTATCTGCAGCCAGCCCTGAGGTATCGACAGTATTAATGATCTCGTTAAGCGCGTTATCGTATCGGGTTGCGCCGCCGGCATACAGACCCTCGATTGCGTCTAGTGCACTGCCGACGTCATTCTGAATCCAGCCAGAAGAGCTCGCGGTATCCGAGAATGACACGATTTGAATATTGAGATCACCGAGTTTGTCGTATTCCTCTACCATGGATTTTAACGCGGCTTTGGTGACTTCCATCCGACTCGGCGAATCCGGATCGCTTGGATCAACTGGATCGGCCATGCTGCCCGAAAGGTCAACGGTAAGAATCAGGTTAAAGGTCGAGCTACTCTCTGCCGTGGCGTACAAGGCACTTTCGATGTTGTCAGACGTAGGTGCATCATCTTGGATGTTGATAGTTAACGTTGATGAGCGAAATGGTGTCCACGAAGTAGGATCATAGGTGGTATAAGTGAATGCCTCACTCACGTTGTCGCCGCTGGTGGCACTATCTAGCGTGTAGGTATAGTCACCCGCACGATAACCTTGGCTGTTGTTTTCATTATAAATGGTCAGGGTGCCACTATCTGTGGTGAGTGTTAAAACCCCATCACTGCCAAAACTCTGTCCATTAACTTGATAGAGGTTAACATTGACGCCAATCCCCATATCATTGTCCAACAAGTTGCCTTGGGTAGTGTGACTATTGTCGTTGCTAATTAAGCCTTTTTCATCTGCAGAGCTAATATCAGCAAATAGTTGAGTATTGTTGTCATGGCCTAGCGTAAGCTGCGCCTGACTGGTATCACCATCGCTGTCGGTGAGGGTATAGGAGAATACCTCATCATCCAAGGTGCTGGCATCTGTCGTCGATGGCACGGATGATTGATACAGGTAGCTGCCGTCAGGTTGTATGGTTAATTGCCCTTGCGATGTGGCAATCACAGTACTTCCGTTAACCGCATAGGTGGTGCCATTAAAGCTAACCGAGGTCACTGTGGTGGTATCCGCACCAAGGGTATCAGCGCCAGTGCCAGCAGTAATAACGTTACCGCCTGTCGAGGCACCAGAGGCCACACTATCGCTATCATCATGGGCAACAGGTGCAGAGTCACTGACATCAAAGGTCACGGTTGTCCACTCGCTATTCTCGCTACTTTGGTAGGAGAAGCTGTCATAGACTTGACCGCCGCCTGCATGGTTCATCGCAGGTGCGGTGTAGGTAAAGCTACCGTCGGCATTGACAGTAATACTGCCACCCAATGCGGTGGCGATAGTGGCTGGGCCGATCACAATTTCACTGTTACCACTTTCTCCTTGGCTGGCATTGGTGGCAACGCGGGTGACAGAGGCCTGTGTATCTGTATCGTTGCTGATCAGTCCGTCGACACTAGCAATGCTGGTGGTTTGTCCTTCGGTCTGTGCAAAGCTATCATTTTCTAGATTCAGCGTGGCCGTGGTTGATGCCTGATCCGTGCCGTCGGCACTGATAGCGGTAATCGATAGCATGACACCAGTAATATCGGCAGGAGAGGCGAGATTAAGACCACTCAGTTGCGCGTCCGTGAGTAGCCAATCGCCGCTGCTTGCCTCTTTTGTTCCCGCTGATAATACTGCATCACTTGGTAATCCGCTGATTCGATAAGTGAGCGTTTCACCCGTTTCATTAGCGGTGCCTGAGATTGTTAAAGGCGAAAGAATGGCTCGAGACCCGCCCGCTCCGGGATCAGTGGCGGAGATTTGTCCAGCGCTGTCGATATAAGTCAGTGATTGATCGCCACGGCTGACTGTGAGGGTAGGCGCAGTAGCGACCCCTTCGATGTTGAAGATGACATCATGGGTGAGACTCACATTTTGCGTATCGGTGGCACGAAAGCTCACCGTCTCTGTCCCACTCCAATCGGCGACCGATGAAATGGTTGCGATACCATTCGCATCAATAGAGACGGAGACCCCACTAGGCACATTCGCCACATCAAAGCTTAACGTATCATTGCTGTCGACGTCCGAAAATACCGTATTTAGATCAATGGTATAGCTAACAAAATCCTCTTGCAGAGTTTGTGTTGAAACGGCTTGAGTCAATATGGGGGCGTCATTGGTACCGGTAATGGTGATCGTGATCGCTTGCTCGACACCATTAGATACAGCTACGGTGATTACATCTGTTGTCGATTGTCCATTATCGAGATGTTGTACCGCAGCCTGGTCTAGCGTATAGGTCCATGTATTGTCACCATTAAGCACCAGTTGGCCGTAATCACCATCATCAACCACACTCAGAAAGTTAGTATTACCCGCATTGTTGACTTGAATAGTCCCAGTGGCTGTAACGGGAGAATCGCCAACATCGCCTTCAGTGACAGAGCCTGTAAAAGTACCAGTTATTGAGGGGTGTGCCTCTGCTGTGCCTGTAATCGTAATTGTAATTGTTTGTTGAGAGTTATCACTGGCTGTAACTGTAATCTCGTCTGTGACGACTTCAGCGGCAGCAAGGCTTTGAACCGTTGTTTGATCCAGCGTATACGTCCACTGTCCATTCACTAACTCAAGTTCACCGTAATCCCCGGATATCACAGTATCTGGGAAGGATGGAGTATCACTACCATCAGAATCCGTAATGGTTAGCGATCCAGATGCGGTGACTGGCTCATCACCGACATCGCCCTCTACGACAGATCCTGTAAAGTCACCAATAATCACCGGTGCATCCTCGCTACCGGTAATGGTGATGACAATAGCTTGCTGGGTGCCATCAGAGGCGGTGAGGGTAATGGTGTCGGTCACTTGATCGCCAGCGTCTAAATCCTGCACGCTGGCTTGATCAAGGATGTAAGTCCAGTTGCCGTTGACCAGCTCGAGCGAACCATAGGTGCCCGTCTCTGTGGTATCGGCAAAGGTTGGATTATCGTCGCCATCCACATCACTGATCGCAAGGGTGCCGGTGGCAGTGACAGGCGCATCGCCTTCATTGCCTTCTGTGACGGAACCAACAAACTCACCGGTGACTTCTGGCGCATCGTCGGTCCCCGTAATGGTGATGACAATATCTTGTTGTGTGTTATCGCTTGCGGTGAGCGTGATAGTGTCTGTCACCTCATCACTGGCATCTAAATCCTGCACGGCAGACTGATCGAGGGTGTAGGTCCAAGCACCATCTACTAGCTCCAACGAGCCATAAGTGCCTGCCTGTGTAACATCGGCAAAGGTCGGATTGTCGTCGTCATCAACATCACTGATCGCAAGGGTGCCGGTGGCAGTGACAGGCGTATCTCCTTCGTCACCTTCGGTGACCGAGCCGGTAAAGTTACCGGTCACTTCAGGCGCATCTTCGCTACCAGTAATCGTGATAACAATAGCTTGCTGGGTGCCATCAGAGGCGATGAGGGTAATGGTGTCGGTAACCTGATCGCCGGCATCTAAATTCTGCACGCTGGCTTGATTGAGGGTGTAGGTCCAATTGCCATCGACCAGCTCGAGCGAACCATAAGTACCCGTCTCAGTGGTATTGGCAAAGGTGGGTGCATCGTCTCCGTCGACATCAGTGATATCAATGGTGCCTGAGGCAGTGACAGGCGCATCGCCCACATTACCTTCGGTGACTGAACCAACAAACTCACCACTGACTTCAGGCGCATCTTCGCTACCAGTAATGGTGATGACAATGGCTTGCTCTGTGCCATCAGAGGCAGTCAGGGTTATGGTATCTGTCACTTGATCGCCAGCGTCCAAGTTCTGCACCGCAGACTGATCGAGGGTATAGGTCCAGTTGCCATCGACCAGTTCGAGTGAACCATAAGTCCCGGCTTCTGTGACATTGGCAAAGGTTGGATTATCGTCGCCATCGACATCATTGATCGCAATGGTGCCGGTGGCAGTGACAGGCGCATCGCCCACATTGCCCTCGGTGACTGAACCAATAAACTCACCGGTGACTTCAGGTAGGTCCTCGCTACCGGTAATGGTGATGACAATAGCTTGCTGGGTGCCATCAGAGGCGGTGAGGGTGATGGTATCCGTAACTTGATCGCCAGCGTCCAAGTTCTGCACCGCAGACTGATCAAGCGTATAGGTCCAATTGCCATCGACCAGCTTGAGTGAGCCATAAGTGCCGGTTGCTGTGGTATTGGCGAAGGTCGGATTATCGCCGTCATCGACATCATTGATCGCAATGGTGCCCGTTGTAGTGACAGGCGCATCGCCCACATTGCCCTCTGTGACGGAACCAACAAACTCACCGGTAACTTCAGGGTCGTCATCCGTCCCCGTAATGGTGATGACAATATCTTGTTGCGTGTTATCGCTCGCAGTCAGGGTGATGGTATCGGTGACCTGAGGGTGTAGGTCCAATTGCCGTTCACCACCTCTAATGAGCCATAGGTGCCCGCTTCAGTGGTGTCCGCAAAGGTTGGACTATCGCCGCCGTCGACATCAGTGATATCAATGGTTCCTGAGGCAGTGACAGGCGCATCGCCCACATTGCTTTCAGTGACTGAGCCAACAAATTCACCGGTGACTTCAGGGGCATCATCCGTYCCGGTAATGGTGATRACAATATCTTGCTGGGTGCCATCAGAGGCGGTGAGGGTRATGGTATCGGTCACCTSATCACCRGCATCYAARTTCTGCACGCTGGCTTGATCAAGGGTGTAGGTCCAGTTCTCACCGACCAGTTCCAGCGAACCATAAGTGCCAGACGCTGTGGTATTGGCAAAGGTTGGATTATCGTCGCCATCCACATCACTGATCGTAATCGTACCCGTGGCGRTGACAGGTGCATCGCCCACATTGCCTTCGGTGACGGAACCCACAAACTCACCGGTAACTTCAGGGTCGTCATCCGTCCCCGTAATGGTGATAACAATGGCTTGCTCGGTGCCATCAGAGGCAGTCAGAGTGATGGTATCGATAACTTGATCGCCAGCGTCTAAGCCTTGGATAACGCTACTGTTATTGTCGAGCGTATACGTCCAATCACCATCGACCAGCTCCAGCGAACCATAAGTGCCAGACGCAGTGGTATTGGCGAAGGTTGGATTATCGCCGTCATCGACATCATTGATCGCAATGGTGCCCGTTGTAGTGACAGGCGCATCGCCCACATTGCCCTCTGTGACGGAACCAACAAACTCACCGGTAACTTCAGGGTCGTCATCCGTCCCCGTAATGGTGATGACAATATCTTGTTGCGTGTTATCGCTCGCAGTCAGGGTGATGGTATCGGTGACCTGAGGTATCGGTAACCTGATCACCAGCATCCAAGTTCTGCACCGCAGACTGATCAAGCGTATAGGTCCAGTTGCCATTCACTAGCTCTAGCGAACCATATGTACCCGCTTGTGTGACATCGGCAAAGGTAGGCGCATCGTCGGTGTCAACATCACTGATCGCAATCGTACCCGTGGCAGTCACGGGCGCATCACCTTCATTGCCCTCTGTGACGGAACCAACAAACTCACCGGTAACTACAGGGTCGTCATCCGTCCCCGTAATGGTGATAACAATAGCTTGCTGGGTGCCATCAGACGCAGTGAGGGTGATGGTATCGGTGACCTGATCACCGGCATCTAAATCCTGCACGGCAGATTGATCAAGGGTGTAAGTCCAGTTGCCGTTAACTAGGTCGAGCGAGCCATAAGTACCCGTTTCTGTGGTATTGGCGAAGGTTGGATTATCGCCATCGTCGACATCGCTGATCGTAWTGGTGCCGGTGGCAGGTGCATCACCTTCGTTGCCTTCGGTCACTGAACCAACAAACTCACCACTGACTTCTGGCGCATCCTCACTACCGGTAATGGTGATAACAATATCTTGCTCAGTACCATCAGAGGCGGTGAGAGTAATGGTGTCGGTGATCTGATCACCGGCGTCTAAGCTCTGCACTGCAGACTGATCAAGCGTATAGGTCCAGCTGCCATCGACCAGCTCGAGCGAGCCATAAGTGCCGGACGCAGTGGTATTGGCAAAGGTCGGGTTATCGTCGCCATCCACATTGCTGATCGCAAGTGTGCCCGTGGCAGTGACTGGCGAATCACCCACGTCACCCTCGGTGACCGAACCCACAAACTCACCGGTGACTTCAGGGTCGTCATCCGTCCCGGTAATGGTGATGACAATAGCTTGCTCAGTGCCATCAGAGGCGGTGAGGGTAATGGTATCGGTGATCTGATCACCGGCATCTAAATTTTGCACGCTGGCTTGATCGAGGGTGTAGGTCCAATCACCGTTCACCAGTTCGAGCGAACCATAATTGCCAGACGCAGTGGTATCGGTAAAAGTCGGCGCATCGTCACTATCCACATCACTGATCGCAATGGTGCCCGTTGCAGTGACAGGCGCATCGCCCACATTGCCTTCGGTGACGGAACCCACAAACTCACCACTGACTACAGGGTCGTCATCTGTCCCGGTAATGGTGATAACAATATCTTGCTGTGTGCCATCAGAGGCAGTCAGAGTGATGGTATCGGTGACCAGATCACCGTCGTCTAAGTTCTGTACCGCAGACTGATCGAGGGTGTAAGTCCAGTTTTCACCGACTAGTTCCAGCGAGCCATAAGTGCCGGTTGCTGTGGTGTCCGCAAAGGTCGGATTATCGCCGTCATCAATATCGCTGATCGCAATCGTACCGGTGGCAGTCACGGGCGCATCGCCCACATTGCCTTCGGTCACTGAACCGGTAAAGCTACCACTCACTTCAGGGGCATCATCTGTCCCGGTAATAGTGATGACAATGGCTTGTTCAGTGCCATCAGAGGCAGTGAGGGTGATGGTGTCGGTAACCTGATCGCCAGCGTCTAAACTCTGCACGGCAGATTGATCGAGCGTATACGTCCAGTTGCCATCGACCAGCTCGAGCGAACCATAAGTACCCGTTTCAGTGGTATTGGCGAAGGTTGGATTATCACCATCGTCGACATCAGTGATATCRATGGCTCCTGAGGCAGTGACAGGCGCATCACCGACGTTGCCTTCGGCCACTGAGCCGGTAAAGCTACCACTCACTTCAGGGGCATCATCCGTTCCCGTAATCGTGATAACAATATCTTGCTCGGTACCATCAGAGGCGGTGAGAGTAATGGTATCGGTGACTTGATCGCCGACATCCAAGTTCTGCACCGCAGCCTGATCGACGGTGTAAGTCCAGTTCTCACCGACTAGTTCCAGCGAACCATAAGTCCCCGTTTCTGTGGTATTGGCAAAGGTGGGTGCATCGTCTCCGTCGACATCAGTGATCGCAATCGTACCCGTGGCAGTGACAGGAGCATCTCCTTCATTACCTTCGGTCACGGAACCAACAAACTCACCACTGACTTCAGGAGCATCATCCGTCCCTGTAATGGTGATGACAATGGCTTGTTTAGTGCCATCAGAGGCAGTCAGAGTGATGGTATCGGTGACCAGATCACCGTCGTCTAAGTTCTGTACCGCAGACTGATCGAGGGTGTAAGTCCAGTTTTCACCGACTAGTTCCAGCGAGCCATAAGTGCCGGTTGCTGTGGTGTCCGCAAAGGTCGGATTATCGCCGTCATCAATATCGCTGATCGCAATAGTGCCCGTCGCGGTGACAGGCGCATCGCCTTCGTTACCTTCGGTCACGGAACCGACAAACTCACCGGTGACTTCTGGCGCATCCTCGCTACCGGTAATGGTGATAACAATATCTTGCTCGGTACCATCAGAGGCGGTGAGGGTGATGGTATCGGTAACCTGATCACCGGCATCTAAATTTTGCACGCTGGCTTGATTAAGCGTATAGGTCCAACTGCCATCGACCAGCTCGAGTGAACCATAAGTACCTGTTTCTGTGGTATCGGCGAAGGTGGGTGTATCGTCACCGTCGATATCAGTGATCGCAATGGTACCGGTGGCAGTGACTGGCGCATCTCCTTCATTACCTTCGGTCACGGAACCGACAAAGCTACCGGTGACCTCAGGCGCATCCTCGCTACCAGTAATAGTGATGTCAAGCGTATAGGTCCAGTTGCCATTCACTAGCTCTAGCGAACCATATGTACCCACTTGTGTGACATCGGCAAAGGTAGGCGCATCGTCGGTGTCAACATCACTGATCGCAATCGTACCCGTGGCAGTGACAGGTGCATCACCTTCATTACCTTCGGTGACCGAACCAATAAACTCACCGGTGACTTCGGGCGCATCCTCGCTACCGGTAATGGTGATGACAATAGCTTGTTCAGTGCCATCAGAGGCCGTGAGGGTAATGGTGTCGGTAACCTGATCGCCAGCGTCTAAATTCTGCACGGCAGATTGATCAAGCGTATAGGACCAATTGCCATCGACCAGCTCAAGCGAACCATAAGTCCCCGCTTCCGTGGTATTGGCAAAGGTTGGATTGTCGTCGCCATCAATATCGCTGATCGCAATCGTACCGGTGGCAGTCACGGCAGCATCGCCCACGTTGCCCTCGTTGACGGAACCCACAAACTCACCACTGACTTCAGGGGCATCATCTGTCCCGGTAATAGTGATGACAATGGCTTGTTGCGTGTTATCGCTTGCGGTCAGGGTAATGGTGTCGGTGACTTGATCGCCGGCATCCAAATTCTGCACCGCAGATTGATCAAGCGTATACGTCCAGCTGCCATCGACCAGTTCTAGCGAACCATAAGTGCCTGTTTCTGTGGTATTGGCGAAGGTGGGCGTATCGTCGCCATCCACATCACTGATCGCAATCG
>NZ_MUFN01000043.1:0-1894 GCF_001996205.1 Salinivibrio sp. IB574
GTTGTTCGCTAAAATCATTAACAAGGATATGTAATGAGAAATAGAAAATGGATATTTGCAGCTATTTTCCTCGTTGGAGGACCTTCACTGTTACCATTTAGTATAGAAGTGATATCACTAGTTGAATTACTTGGTTTTTTAGGGATATGGACAATGTACTCATCCTACGCTGAGTACTTGGTGAATCACCCTAGGTATAAAAGAGGTCTGTGTTTAGCTACAAGTTGGGATCTTCAACCGCAAATGATGTTCTCGGCGAGTGAACTTAAGGCATGTCCTCAGTTAGTTTTTCATATGTTTCCAGTTCAGAGTGTAATAATCTGGACTTTGAATATTCTGTTTTGGAGTGGCCTAGTTTGGTGCCACATTATTTAAGCCAACAAACTTTTCAAGAGGCGTTCGAAACGCGCTGGCGGAATACCAGCGATGCATGAGGGTTTTCTCTTGATACAACAGTGTATTGCTTAACAGGCGGTCTATATGTTTAATCGCATATTTAACTGAGGTTTGCGTCTCAAGCACACGCCTAGGCTGGTTTGGGGTAAATCAGCGCCGTCGAGTAAGGTTTTAGTGGCAAGAGTAAGAGAAATAAGCCGCTTTTTGTGAATGTTGGGGCACTGTTTTGACAGTGTTTGTAGTAGGGTTTGATCATCATGCATCGTTAGCATCGCTATTGAATCTGTCTGTATCGAGTGTGTTTTTGGCGAAATTCATTCGATCAGAGGGAGCGATGCGTGTCTGCTTCATTGTTTCAAAAGATATTTATGAGGGGACTCGCTAGATAGCGGCGCTATAACACCGGTTCATTTTTTATAGTTAGTGAGGTATTCGTTGAAAGTAGGTATAGCCCAAATGCCTATGGATTGGACTGTTGAGGGGAACACAAAAACGATTTGTAATGTCGTTAACAAGAATCATGACTTGGATGTTCTTGTGTTTCCTGAACTGGCAATTACTGGTTTCCATCGAGATATTAAAAATCAGGCACAGAAACATTTGGTCGACAATGCACTAAATGAAATTTCAATTCAATGCCAACTGTCAAATACATTGGTCTTCATCGGCTACCCATTAAATGAAAATAATAAGGTTTATAATGTGTATTCTGCTATTAATGAGATGGGAACTTTAGAGATAGTTTGGCGAAAAGTAGGGCTAACTCAAAGTGAGTGTACATTTTTTGAATCTGGTGATAAGCGTAGTATCTTGGAACATCCACTTGGGACGTTCAGCTCTTATTTGTGCCGTGAGGCAAGCGACTTTAATTGGGTTGTTGAACAATTATCAGTTCAATCGCCATCTTACATTCTATGGCCAAGCTATATTGGGCAATCTGAATTCTCCGTAAACACTGAAAGTACAAATTATGAGGAGGGCTCAAAAAAGATAGCTAAATCACTCTCTGCTATGGTTATTCAATGTAATTGGCCTAATTCTTTGAATAACTCCAATGATAAAGGGTTAGGCGGTAGTAAGATAATCTCAAGTCATGGTGACATTATTGCGCAATTGCCCTTCGATAAAAATTGTATTGGCGTATTCGATACAACCACTCACGAGTTAGTAATTCGATAAGCGGACGCAAGTGTTATAACAAATGCATCGACACGATTTGCTATACTCGGCATTGTCAGTTTGTCTTTAGTTTTAGTGATTAAGGCGGTAAAACTCAGCTAAGCCTGCATAGTAGCAAACGTATTATGCTGGAATTATAGCGCACGATCAAACTAACTAGGTACTCAAGATGAGCGATAGGGTAAAAGAAGCATTGATTTGGTTTAAGGGGATCTTGGGATCAGAGCGTATTGACTATCAAATTGTTGGTGGTTTGGCTGCAAAAATTTACGGTGGTAGCCGAGCAGTTGCGGACATTGACTTGTTTATCCACAATGCC
>NZ_MUFN01000043.1:1903-16237 GCF_001996205.1 Salinivibrio sp. IB574
GTTTATCCACAATGCCAATGCAGAAAAACTGTTAGCAAAGGTTGGTTCATATGTCTCCAAACCTTTAACGCATTACGTGGAATGCGGTTGGGATTTAGAGTATTTCCAATTAATCTACCATTCTCAAAAAATCGAAGTTGGTTTGTCTAAAGGAACTAGAATTCAATCGGCTCTTGATGGTTCATGGCACAGGTTAGAAATTGATGTTTCTAATTCGGTTTCAATGTGTTACCAAAATGTCGAAGTGTCAGTAATCCCTAAAGACGAGTTAATAAAGTACAAGTGCTTACTGAAAAGAGAAGTGGATTTAATCGACATACAGGAACTGACTGAAAATCGAGCGCCATAACAAAAGTGTATGTCATCAATTTTTAGATTTCGGCGAGGTTCTTATTCCACACGTCGCTCTACCGCACCTAAGTGTGGCAGATCTTCAATAGGGGGAATCACGTCATTCGTTAGTTTGCTACAAAGAATCGCGAAGTATTACAGAACATATGAAAGTAGATATAAGACCAGCCAAGGAAGACGAACTGGAATCTCTCCATTCTTTGGTTATTTCAAATAATGAATGGACAAAGTTTAATGGCCCTTACTTTCCTTACTCACATCCATCACTAGAACAGTTTGAGAAATCTTCATTTCAAAGATTATTAAATGGTTCAGACCTACAGTTAGTCACTGTGGATGATGTGCCTGTTGGGACAGTAAATTGTTACTGGGAGTGTGAAGAAACTCGCTGGCTTGAAGCTGGTGTTATTATTTATGATTCTGCATATTGGGGGAAAGGTATCGCAGCACGAGCCATTTCTCTCTGGGTTTCGTACTTATTTAATACTAAAGAAATTGAGCGTGTTGGTATGACAACCTGGTCGGGTAACCCTCGCATGATGTCGCTAGCATTGAAATTAGGCTTCCAGCAAGAAGCTAGATTGCGAAAAGTGCGTTACTACGAGGGTAAGTACTACGATTCAGTTAAATATGGGATGCTCCGTTCGGAGTGGTTAGAGCGCAACTGGCAAGGTGTTTAAGAGAAATTTTCAGCGCTTGGCATTTTCAGTTTTAATCAGCTTTGGTACTTACGCACAATGGATTAGCTAAGGGATAAGCGTTGTTCACACCTTAATTTGGCTCACTTTATTGGAATATTGAACGTTATGGATGATACTTCAGCAACTTGGCGTCAGTACTACGAAAAATCATTGTTACGCCCCCACAATTCACGCACTGAACTCGCCATTGAGTTGGATCAGTCTGGACTGAAAACCGCTGTTGATTGCGGTTGTGGAACCGGAAGTGAGATAGCGTATCTAGAGCAGCAAGGCTATCGGGTGTATGGCTTTGATATTAATCCAGACTCTATTGCGATATGTTCAGAAAGGTTTAGTTCAAAGCCGCTGGTTAAACTTTCAGAGTGCTCATTTGAGTCTTTCAATTATCCTTCTACTGGCATAGTGATGGCAAACTCAAGTTTGTTCTTTGCTGATCCGATAGAGTTTAAAAATACATGGCGAAAACTTGCTTCTTCTATCGCGGCTGGTGGTGTTTTTGTAGGTGATTTTATGGGGCATAGAGATACTTGGGCAACGAATTTTCGGTTACCGACGGCTCCGTTGAGTAACGAACAAGTTGAGCTCTTATTTGAAGAGTTTGAAATAGTCAGTTTCAAAGAACGTGATGAGCCTGGCGCGACAATGGTTGGAGCCCCTAAGCATTGGCATATTTTTTCAGTGGTTGCTGTAAAACGTACATCATAATATGGTCATGTGATATACAACATTGGTAATGTAAGCTTTTTTATTAGATTGTAATGCTGGGCATTTTTCTTGTGCGTTGGCATTAGTGATAGATATAAAAAAGTATACGGTTTCTTTACTATTGCGTTTCCCCTTTTTCCACAGAGAAGAATGGTAATGAGCCCCATATTACTTTCAAGTACAAGGGAAAGAGTTTTTGAAGCAGAGTAAAAGTGAGTTTTGGTCAGGTGAGGAATACGATGCCCAGTATGGTAATTACTATTCGGATGAAATATCGTTCTTTCAGGATTTAATGCTTCATCGAAATGTCTTATCCCTACTAGATGTCTGCTGCGGGACTGGCCTAGTAACAATTCCATTATCAAAGAAGTTATCTCATGCAGTAGGTATTGATTTTTCTCGTTCAATGGTTGATTTTGCGAAGTCTAAGTCATCAAATATTAGTAATGTCACGTTTTATGAAAAGGATGCCGTAAGTTTCGACTTAAAAAGCGTCTTTGATCTGATTATTATGACGGGAAATGCCTTTCAAGCATTTCTTTCAGATACAGACCTTTCATCCATGCTCGAAAATGTAAAAAAACACATGCACGGAAATAGTTTTTTCGTATTTGATTGTCGACTACCATGTCCTAAGTACTTTGAAACAACACATAATTACGAATATTGGTCTTCCTATACGAGTTCCAACGGAGAAAACGTCGATATATATGGTTTGGACAGCAGGCACCCAACATTAAGTAATACGATGTTGCATCGTGTAAGAAGAGAATATGAAAATGGTATGCAATATCAAAGCTATATCGAGCTGAAATATCGTTCAATTGACGAGATAGGCGATCGCCTTGAGCAACACGGTCTGCAGTTAGTAGAACGTTACGCAGATTGGAAAAAGACGTCTTTGACTGAATCATCGACAAACTTTGTGGGGGTTGTTAGGCCGCTATAACGAGATCATTGAGATCTCGCTGGACTTGTTCCTTTTCTTCAAAAGGTAGCTTTAGGCTGATTGAAGTTGATGGTTACGATGTCATCCACCACTTGAGCACAGACTGGCGTATAGCAAGTGCAACGCCAAAAATAGTGATATGTCTCACCTCGAGATGCAATACCTAGAGGTAAATGTGAAGACAGCGATTATCGTTCACGGTTATGACGACAATCATAAAGAAATTACAGAAACAGTGAATGAGGAGCAGTACGTCACAAAGCTCGTTGCGATCGAGAGGCTGCAGTCTGTTAGTGAGCAATATCTTTTAGTGACTGGATCGCACGGTCGTATGATGTACTGGGAATATGACGAGTCAATCGACAGCATCCGTCAAAAATTGGAAAAAGTAGGTGTGCGCGTCGCATAACAATCAGAAGGAGCTAGCACCGACTCTCGTGTGCTAGCATCTGTAGGTAGGTGGAGTCTAGCTTATGTCACTTTATGACAAACAGAAGTATGTAAAGAATCAGGAAGATACAATGTTAGTTGCTTCGGATTCTTGGTTGACAGTTAAATTTTCCCAAGAAGCAGCAAAGTCTTGGAAACGTATTCTCGTACTATTCGTTCTTGCAATTCTATGTTTGTTCGCACCAGCATTGGGTTTGATTATATCAACCATAAATGCATTCTTTTCGTAAACAACTAGGGAGTCGCGGGTTCAACTGCGAAATGCCCATAAGATACCCCCGATTTTTGGTGGTTACAGTGGCTGCAAAAGCGATGGTATGAGAATTTTAGAAACACTTAGGGGTAATTAACGTAGAAGTTAAAACAGATAAGACAAGTATCCATATTGGTATGGATAAATCATTTATAAGAGACACAATGAACACAATAAATATCCAGTATTATAAACATCCTTATGCCGAATTTATCCTTGGTTCGTATCAAGGTAAGCTTTGCTTGTGTGACTTCCGATATCGCAAAATGAGAAGTGCTGTTGATGAGCGCATTAAACGGATTCTTAACGCTGATTTTGTAGAAAAGAGCGATGATGTTTTAGCGGCTACTCAAGATCAACTCGAGGAATATTTTTTGGGTGAGCGAAAAACTTTTGACCTTCCTTTACTTTTGGCGGGTACCGATTTTCAACGGTCGGTATGGAGTGCATTAAGCAACATTCAATACGGTGACAGGGTGACGTATCAAGAGTTGGCAGTATCGATTGGTAATGAAGCCGCAGTACGTGCGGTTGGCAATGCCAACGGGGCAAATGCGTTGGCGATTATTATTCCTTGCCATAGGGTTATCGGCACCCAAGGGGAGCTTATTGGCTATGGTGGCGGTCTGTCACTGAAAAAGCGCCTTTTAGAATTAGAGCAGAACTTATTCATTTAAGGATAGAGTAGGATCGTATGAGAGCGGAGCTAAGAGCGAAAATCCTGGCGGTATGTGATCAAAAAATCAAAGCGAAAGGTGAGAATGTCGGTGTGTCATTTTATGCGTTCTTCAAAAACAAAAATGACAATCCAGAGCAGTTGATGGAAGCCGCAACCTGGTGGATACAGACCCATCAATTAGATCATTTTGTTAAGGCAAGAACCATCAAAGAGATGGTGAAAAATAATTTATGACGACTGCAGAAATCATGGCCTATTTTGCCGACAAGGTGTAATTCAGGTTCACCAAGATGACAATGGGTAGCGGGGCACTGGCCCAGATAGCCGGACTGGCTTGGGCACACGGATGTTAGAAATCCCGCCACGGTTGAGGTAGCATTGCCGACTTTTTCTGCGGTGAGAGGCATTTATGTATATCGGCTTTGACTATGGTACAGCAAATTGCTCGGTGGCGAAGATTGAAAACGGTCAGCCGACGCTGTTGCGTCTAGAAGGGGACAGCACGTTTATTCCTTCCTCCCTTGCCGCACCTACGCGCGAATCTGTGTCTGAGTATTTGTTTCGTCACCGTGGCATCAAGCCGCTAGATACGATTGGCGAGCAGATGTTGCGCCGCGCCATTCATGTAAACCGAGAGGAAAGCATTGAACTTGAGGCGGAGGACATGGCGTTTGGTCAAGCGGCGCTCGATCGCTATCTCGATGATCCGCGCGATATGTACTACGTGAAATCGCCTAAATCTTTCCTTGGCGCGTCAGGTTTACGTGATGCCCAGCTTCGGTTTTTTGAAGACCTCGTATGCGCAATGATGGATAACATCAAAACGCAAGCCGAACACCAAACCCAACAGAGTATTCATGATGCGGTGATCGGTCGGCCGATCAACTTTCAAGGTCGTGGAGGCGAGACGGCAAACCGCCAAGCCGAAGCTATTTTGCTCCATGCGGCTAAGCGGGCGGGCTTTAAACAGATTGAATTTCAGTTTGAACCGGTCGCTGCCGGTCTGGACTATGAAGCGACGCTGAGCGAAGACCAAATCGTTCTGGTGGTCGATATCGGTGGGGGAACCACAGACTGTTCGTTGATTGAGATGGGGCCATCATGGCGCGGTAGTCGCGATCGTAGTGCAAGTTTGTTAGCGCACAAAGGCCAGCGTATTGGCGGTAATGACCTAGATATTGCGTTGGCATTCAAACAAATGATGTTTCCGTTTGGGATGGGCAGCAAGATGGAATCTGGCATTGAAATGCCGATTACGCAGTTTTCCAACCCCATCGCGATTAACAACGTACAAGCGCAAAACGATTTCTATGCGTTTGAAAATTTGGCGGTGCTCAAAGGGCTGCACAAGCAAGCGCAAGAACCACATAAACTGGCTCGTTTGCTTGAGGTGTATCACGAGTCACTGGGTTACAACATTGTCCGTCGTGCGGAAGAAGCAAAGATTGCGTTGTCGGATCAAGCCGCATACCGAGCGGGTATTCAATTGTTCTCCGAGCGCGTGGACGTTGATATATCGCGCGATAACATGATTGATGCGATTGAGGCGCCCAAACGTAAGATGATCGCCTTAGTGCACGATGTGGTCGCTCAGGCCGGTGTAAAGCCTGACGTGATTTTTATGACAGGCGGCTCGGCACGCTCGCCCTTCTTGCGGGAAGCTGTACAAGCAGAGTTACCGAACATTCCTGTGGTGAGTGGTGACTACTTTGGCTCAGTCACCGCAGGCTTAGCGCGTTGGGCGGAAGTCTGCTTTAAGTAAGCCCAACGGCCGTTGCGGCTCGTTCGAAACATTAAGGAATAACTATGATTCAGGATGAAATAAACGGACAACACTTGCCTTTGCAGCAGGCATTGATTGAATCGGCCTGCGCCGCGTTTGCTTCAGAACAGGATGTGATTGCGGCAGTAATAGTCGGCTCTCTCGCCGCGGGCAAAGGCGATCGCGTGTCCGATGCGGATATTATCGTGTTTACACAGCACGGCTTTCATCGCTCGGCAGCGTCATGTTTTGCGCGCTTTGAGGCCGGGAAAGACATTTTCTATTGCTTGTCCGGTGATCACAATGAACAGGCGATGTTTAAAAAATATATTTTCACGGATCTAACCAGTGCCGAAATCCATTGTTTGGACGTGAGCGAACCATTTCAGCTCGCGCAGCCCTTTATGGTTTTATTTGATAAAGCAGACATCGTTCCAGCGCGAGTGACGGATGAGCCAGCCCCTAAGCACGAGAACTTTCCTGTTTACACCAGCGGGGATGCAGGGCTGATTTGGGAGCTGTTTGATTGCATCAAATGGCTGAGCCGTGGCAATAACTCGTTGGCAAAAGGCTACCTTAAAAAGCTGTCAGCCGCACTGTAACTGACAGAAACAATACTGCTTCCTACCTTGTCATTGAGGCGTCGAAAGGAGAGCCACATGGACCATTCTACATTTAATCAATATTGCAGCGCGTTTACGGCCGCGACACATGTGGTGCAGTGGGGCAACTCAGACGTCTGGAAAGTGGGTGGGAAAGTCTTTGCCATTGGCACCAGTAGTAAAAGCGGTCAACCGGCGTTTACCTTTAAAACCTCGCCAATGAATTATGCCTTTTTGTGCGATCTTGAGGGTTACGTACCGGCGCCGTATTTTGCTAACCGGGGTATGAAATGGATTCAACAAACCCATACCACTGGGGAGCTTGATGAAGACTTAAAGTACTATGTGGCGCAATCGTATCAGCTTGTTTGTCAGGGCTTGAGTAAAGTGAAACGAGCCGAGCTCGGCATCGATGAGAGCAGTCTTTGATAGAGGCGCTGGACAAGCCATTCAGGGTTGGCAAACGCTGGCAATAATAGGAACCCATCTTAGCGAAAACTTCCGTATTTTGATTAGAAATCATGCACCAAGGTAGGGGTATTGGCGCGAAATAGTTTTGTTAGGACAGACTTATATCGCCAACCCAATGTCAGTAGCCGTTTCGCTAAGCTTTGATTTTGGATGGTGGCGACTTCAATGCCGCGATAGTGATGCGGATGCGCTTGAATATAATCGATAAACGCCGTCAGTACCCCTTGGCCGCGAACGCTGGGGGCAAATTGTAGCGAAACAATCGATAATCGCTGACTACCGATCGGACAGTGAACCAGACAATAGCCGAGTGGGTGCTTGATAGCGGTGGAGAGCTCTGGAAAAGCGCGCGTTTGTTGACGTTGGGCTAATCGGTCATAGCCTTGGCATAGGTGGTTAAGCAGTTGCCGAGCGTTATCATCCATCGAAATGTCTCTAAAGAGGTCGAAACGTAGCCACCATATTAGGGACTTTATTTTTTCGAAAAACAGAAAGGTCCAAGCCACGTATTTGCCTCTTTTGGACACAATAATCGCGCAAAAGCTGCGATTTCTACGCCAGACAACCAGCTAGTTTTTAAAACTGTGCGCGAGCTCATGCCGCACCATTGGTCGTTAGTGAATGACGAGTTTTTATAAATTTATCAATCATGTACATTATGTGCTGATTTTTTAACACGGACGTTTAACGATTACGACAATCAACAAGATTCTTTCTGCGGTGGCGATGTATAAAGGATTGCACCGCAATATTTACTACGTTGCACTGGCCCGCATGATCCTCGGGATGGGCAACTTTATTATTCCTTTCCTCGTGTTGTTGTTTACCGATAAGCTCGGCTACTCCGCGTCGCTGGCGGGTACATTAGCGATGAGTATTACTGGCTTGTACCTGCTGGGGAGTTTTATTGGTGGCAAGCTTTCTGATTGGGTAGGTCATAAAAACACTATGGTGGCGGGGGAATGTGTCGGCGCTATCTTGCTGCTGATATGTGGGTTTGCACCCGATTCCCCTGTGATGGTGCCGGCGTTATTATTCGCCGCTTACTTTTTTATCGGTGTAGCGTTGCCGGCCAGTAATGCATTGGTGGCCGATTTATCTCACGCAGGTAATCGTGATGCAGTGATGTCGCTTAGTTACCTTGCCTATAACTTGGGTTCAGCGATTGGCCCCATCTTAGCGGGCTATTTGTTTTGGCAGCACACTGAATGGATTTTCTTTGGTAACGGGCTTGCCGTTTTAGTGGGTATTCTTGTGGTTGCCTTTTTGGTCAATGTGACCGAGGAAGCCGTCCCCGAGTCTGACTCTGACCTTGAACGCGCCGTAGAAGGCAGTGTCTGGTCGGTGCTTAAATCACGTCCTTATCTCATTGTGTTCACTTTACTTTGCGGCATGCTTTGGTTTGCGTTGAACCAAATGACGATGGCTAGCCCGCTTTATCTGAGTCATTTATTTGGCCAAGAAGGGCCCGTACGTTTTGGTCAACTGATGACGTATGCGTGCGTGTTGGTGGTGATCATAACGCCACTATTGCTCCGCGCGACGTCTGGACATACTGAGACGATAGGGTTGGCCTATGCAGGGCTTTTGTTTGTGTTGGGTTATGGTCTTGTGATGTTGGCACCTACGATTCCCGTTCACTTTTTAGCGTGGTTCTTCCTTTCCGCTGGCGAGGTGTTGGTCCTGACCAAAGAAGGCGTGTATCTTGCCAACAACTCACCGGCGAGTCATCGCGGTCGTATTCAAGGGGTATTGATCACGTTGCGTAGCTTATTGCTGATGCCAAGCTTTGTATTGATTGGCTATGTCATCGACACGTTCGATTATTCGGTGACTTGGTCGCTTGTTATCGCTATGGCTATGTGTGCCAGCATCGGTATGCTTTTATTGTCGATGCGCAAGAAAACACGCCTCGCAGCGACGTCCTCATAAGATTGATGGCTTTGTGACCAAGGCGGAGTCATCATCCATGCGGTTAAGGTAGGTTAAAAGGTATACCATCAATACACCTGTGTGGAGGTGAATATGGCGTACCTAACCTTAACCCCAGAAACCTTGGATGATGCGCATATCTGCTGTGCGTTCTCGGATAAAAAGTGTCAAGCCAGCTATCAGGCGAAAAAGCAGTGGCTAAAGCAGGATCATCAGCACGGATACCGTTTTCGCCGTTTAGATGAACGCGCCAAAGTCTTTATCGAATATGGCCCAGCAGAGACAGCTTGGCAGCCCATACAAGCGGATGGTTATCTGGCATTGGGTTGCTTTTGGGTCTCTGGGAAATACAAAGGGCATGGACACGGCAAGCAACTGTTAGCTGACGCCATTGAAGCGGCTAAACAGCAAAATAAGCAAGGCCTAGTCGCCGTGGTCGGTAAAAAGAAATACCACTTTATGAGCGATACAAAATGGTTAAAAGGCCAAGGCTTCAACGTGGCGGATGAGGCCCCTAATGGCTTTGTGCTGTTGTATTATCCGCTGAATGATGCAGCTGAAATACCGCAATTTAGAGAATCCGTTCATACCGCCAATGTATCAACCGAAGGGTGTGTGGCGTATTACTCCCATCGTTGTCCTTATGCGGAATACCATGTGCTGAACTCGTTACAACAGAGCTGTGCGCAGCGTGGGATCCCGCTTGAAGTGCATCATTTAGAGACATTGAGCCAAGCACAAGCATGTCCTTCACCGGCCACCATTTTCAGTTTGTATTATCAGGGGGAGTTTATCACCACCGATATCAGTGCCTGTATGGAGAGCCGCTTTGATAAGTTTATTCCTCATCACCCTTAACCTGTGAAATAGATAGCCCGTATGTTAGAAATCATTACCGCGCCAGATCCAAGGCTGGCCATAAAAGCAGAGCCAGTCACGGATATTACCGCCGTACAGACGTTGATTGATGATATGCTTGAGACGTTGTATGCCACTGACAACGGTATTGGCTTGGCTGCCACGCAAGTGGGTCGTAAAGAGGCGATTGTCGTCATCGATATTTCTGAACGCCGGGATGACCCTTTAGTGCTCATTAATCCGGTGGTTGTATCTGGCGTCGACAAAGCCATTGGTCAGGAGGGTTGTTTATCCGTGCCCGGCTATTATGCAGATGTCGAGCGATACTCGTCTGTTGTGGTGTCGGCCCTTGATCGCAATGGTCAATCGATCACGATAGAGCGCGATGATTTTCTTGCCATTGTTATGCAGCATGAAATCGACCACTTATCTGGAAACCTTTTTATCGATTATCTCTCTCCATTAAAACGACAAATGGCCTTAAAAAAGGTGAAGAAGTATTTAAAACAGAGCGCTTAGTAAAATCTTAAACTTACATGGATGTAAGGACAAACGATGAATATTGGTATTTATGTGTATGAGCACGCAGAGGTGCTCGATTTTGCCGGACCTTTTGAAGTATTTAGCACCGCAAAACGTTTGGGCGCGGACAGTTGGCAGGTTGGACTGATTGCTGAACAAGACTCACCTTTGCTCGCGCGCGGCGGTTTGCGTGTTGTGCCGGATTATCATCTCGCCAACCATCCCACGCTGGATGTGCTGCTGGTTGTCGGCGGCGTTCACCATGAGCAAGTCACTCACCCGTCGGTGATCGATTGGGTGAAGCAACAAGATGCGATCACTCAATGCACGGCTTCTGTCTGTACGGGGGCGTTCATACTGGCAGAGGCTGGATTACTCGATGGTCGAAAGGTGATCACACATTGGGAAGACATGGACGACCTCAGCCGTGCCTATCCGCCATTAAGCGTGGTATCAGGTAAGCGCTGGGTGAGGGATGGAAAATATCTCACCTCCGCAGGCATATCTGCGGGTATTGATATGAGTTTGCAGTTGGTGGCTGATCTACACAGCGAGGATTTAGCCCAGCGCGT
This sequence comes from Salinivibrio sp. IB574, assembly GCF_001996205.1. NCBI lineage: Bacteria > Pseudomonadati > Pseudomonadota > Gammaproteobacteria > Vibrionales > Vibrionaceae > Salinivibrio > Salinivibrio sp. IB574. The sequence goes on from NZ_MUFN01000043.1 coordinate 12,711, forward strand.
GGCCAAGCAAATGGATTACCACTGGCAGCGTTGAGTGCAAACCGACAGGTAAACCATTTGCGGCGCCATGCTAGTGATTTGACCGAGCCTCTGGCGCTGTCGAGACCCAATTCAGATGGACGTCTTGTTGCGGGAATGGAATCGAGATGCCTTCTTCATCAAAGCGCAATTTGACTGTTTTGGTGACATCCCAGTAGACGTCCCAATAATCATCGGTTTTCACCCATGGTCGGACAATAAAATCTACCGAGGAGGTATTCAGAACATGTACTTTGATCATGGGCTCCGGTGTACGAAGTACCGCAGGATGTGATTGGACAATCTCGGTGAGCACGGCTTCTGCTTTAAGTAGGTCATCTTTATAGCCGATACCAAACACCATATCCACTCGCCGAATCCGTTCTCGAGTGACGTTTTTAATCACATCGCCCCAAATTTTGCTGTTCGGCACAATGATAATTTGATTATCAAATGTGCGAATCGTGGTATTCACCAAGCTCATATTGCCTACTTTGCCATCCACGCCACCGGCGTAGACAAAATCACCCACATCGAAAGGGCGGTAGATAAGTAGCATCATCCCCGCAGCAAAGTTTGATAGTGTATCTTGCAGCGCAAAACCGATAATGACCCCAGCGATACCAAAGCCAGTGAGTACCGGAGTAAGATTGACCCCTATTTGGGATAGGCCGACCAAGATCCCAATTACCCACACAGCTTTGCCAGACATCGAGACGAAAAAGTCTTGCATCAACTGAGAGAACTTAAAGTTTTTATTGGTGACCGCGGATTTCACCACGGAGCGGGTAAGTCTCGCGAGCAGTCTTGCCACCAACAAAATCAACACAAAAATGATGAGCTGAAAAACTAACTGTGGCGCATTGTCTTTAGCCCAAGAAAGCGTGTTCGTAGACCAATGAGAGAGGATCGAATACGCGACATCCATATCCAGAATATCTTGAGTGATGTTGCCGGTCACGCCAAAGAGTTGGCGTTTGTATTCTGCCGTTTCGATCCCTAATTCATCAGCGATTTGATAGGTGCGCTTTAGGCTATCGGTGGCGATCGTGAGGCGTTGTTGCGTATTTAACTGCGTCAGCTGCAACGCGGGCTTTTCGGAATCGGGGCTCGATTTGATTTGCTTTTCTTGCGTCGTGTATTGCTGACGCAGATAGTCGATAGACGCAGAAAGGAGTCGTAAACGCTGGTTAAGACGTTGCTCTAAGGTGTTTCGCGCTTCACGTGCGGGTTGATCGAGCTGCTCGAGCCAGCGTATGTTTTCCCAGCTGGCTTCAAAGGTGGTGCTTAAATAATGTTGCAGTTCCGCATACTCATTAATCAATGGTAAGCGTTGTTCTTGGCTGGCTTGAGTGATTTGCTCATTGAGTCTATTAAGACGGGTTGTGATGTATTGGTAAGCATCTTGGGTATACCGCCGCTGCGCTGTGACCAGTTGAATCAACTGCGGGTTATCTAAGCTTTGCTGATTGATGGCGTCGGCGAGCAGCTCTCGCAGCTCTTCATTTTTGGTAAATAGCTGCAATTGGATTGCATCTTTGTCATCGCCTTTTGCCTGTTCAAGGCTTTCTACCAAGGTTTGAATGTATTGTTTGGTGCGCGCTATTTGATGCGCTAATGAGGTGGTGTCGCTCGATGTGACATTTGGTTCGGTGGGCGCCGGCGCTTGGTCGGCATGGGCCAACGGAAGAAACAGAAGGGTGGTCACCAGTACTAACATGACTGTATTCATGCGTTGACGGTGATGCGACAAAGTTTTCATCCAATTCACGTTTTTTTCCTCTTGCCTGTTGGCGATTGTGATGAGCAGCGATGGCGGTAATCCAATGCCCAACCGAGCCTTGCCCCTGAGCTTTAATAGCGTAGCGAGTTTAGCCTTAACTGCCTATACCGTCAGCCATTTTTGTGACGCACTGGTTTTTATGATGCGTTAGCGATTGCTTGTGGATCGCGTGTGTCGGTGTCTGCCAACGGGTAATGAGAAAGACGGTTTAGTGAACCAGGTGATAACGCTGGCTTTGTCGCATCACAATGCTGGCAGCTAACAACGTCATCATTACCGCGATCGATAAGGTGTGAGCCGGGAAGAACTCTCGCCGTTGGCTAAGGCGCGGAAATGACATCGCTGCGGGCCATTTTGACGCGATTGCTGAGTGGTAGCGGTTTCGGATACTGAAAAAGAATAGGCGGGTAAACCCATCATACTGCATGCCTCAATAATCCAGTAAGCGGGCCCTAACGAGCCCGCTGTCGTGTTTGTCGTTAATGATGTTCGCGTAAATTAGTCAGCGTGCTTGGCGTCGGTCACCATCGTTTCGGTGGTGATCATGAGGCCGGCAACGGACGCTGCAAATTGGAGCGCCGAGCGCGTGACTTTCGCTGGGTCCAAAATGCCCATGTCAATCATGTTGCCATATTCACCGGTTGCGGCGTTGTAGCCATACTGGTCGCTGCCTGCTTTGACCGCGTTTGCAACCACTGACCCTTCGTGACCTGCGTTTATCGCAATTTGACGCAGAGGCTCTTCAAGGGCGCGTAAGGCAAGCCGGATCCCCACGTTTTGATCGTCGTTGTCACCTGTCAGATCACGCAGCGCATGCGCGATTTGAATCAATGCGACACCGCCGCCGGCCACGATCCCTTCTTCAACCGCAGCACGGGTAGCATGCAGAGCATCATCCACGCGATCCTTTTTCTCTTTCATTTCGACTTCGGTCGCGGCACCGATTTTAATCACTGCGACGCCCCCGGAGAGCTTGGCAATCCGTTGCTGAAGTTTCTCTTTGTCGTATTGCGAGCTGGTGCTCTCAAGCTGTCTTTCGAGAGTCGCAATGCGATCTTTGAGTGCACTTTCCTCTGCGGCACCGTCAATAATGGTGGTGGTGTCTTTGCTGATGGTGACTTTTTTCGCGCTGCCTAACTGCTCTAGCGTGACGTCTTCAAGCGCAATGCCCATCTCCTCGGTGACAAGCGTACCTGCGGTTAATGCGGCAATATCATGCATCATGGCTTTGCGATTATCCCCAAATCCGGGCGCTTTGACGGCGGCGGTACGTACAATGCCGCGCATATTGTTGATCACCAAGGTCGCGAGGGCTTCACCATCGACATCTTCTGCGATAATCAGTAGCGAGCGTGATGATTTTGCTACCGCCTCGAGGATTGGCAGCAGTTCACGAATATTGCTAATTTTTTTGTCGACTAACAGGATGTAAGGATTGTCGAGCTCGACGGTGCCACTGTTTTGATGCGTAATAAAATAGGGTGACAAATAACCGCGGTCGAATTGCATCCCTTCAACGACCGATAATTCATTCGCGAGCCCTTGGCCCTCTTCAACGGTAATGACGCCATTACGTCCGACTTTGTCCATGGCTTGCGCAATGAGTTCGCCAATGTCGTTGTCGCTGTTGGCTGAAATGCTACCGACTTGTTGAATTGCGTGCTTTTCACTGCACGGTTTCGCCATTTCACGTAGCTTTGCGATGGCAGCCTCAGTGACCTTATCA
>NZ_MUFN01000043.1:16250-36948 GCF_001996205.1 Salinivibrio sp. IB574
CGGTTGCGGTTGTGGTGCCGTCTCCCGCCTCATCGTTGGCTTTGGAGGCGACCTGTTTGACCATTTGGGCGCCCATGTTTTCAAATTTGTCTTCTAAGGTGATCTCTTTGGCAACAGATACCCCATCTTTGGTGATGGTTGGCGCGCCATAAGACTTATCAAGCACAACGTGACGGCCTTTAGGCCCTAAGGTCACTTTTACTGCGTCGGCGAGGATATTGACACCGCGTAGCATTTTTTGACGAGCATCATCAGARTATAAAATCTCTTTTGCAGCCATGATATTCTCCTAAATACGCTGAAAATAATTACGCAACAACCGCTAACACGTCAGACTCAGACAGGATCAGATACTCGTTCCCATCAATTTTCTCTGTCTTAACGCCATAGCCATCGTTGAAGATGATGGTGTCACCTTCTTTTACTGCCATTGGTGCGCGTTCACCGTTGGCGAGGCGCTTCCCTTCGCCGACAGCGATTACACGACCACGGGTGGATTTTTCGGTCGCTTGAGAAGTCAGTAAAATTCCTCCTTCTGTTTTGTTATCAACCACTTGTCGTTCAACAAGGAGTTTGTCGTGCAAAGGACGAATTTTCATATCCGGTGTCTCCTACGTAAGCTATCAAACTAAAAGACAAGATGATGATGCCCAAGAGATCAGGGATGGGGCATCAAAGTCGTCTCCATGGCGACTTCAAGGTTATAGATTGGGCCTGCTGTATTAAGTTCAAGACGCTGTTTCATTGAATATTTTTATCGATATGAGAAATTTTTTTTGCCTATTACATGCTGAATCGCGAGGCGCAAAAACGTATCTCTTGGTGCGCGAAGCGCTTTGGCACGTGTATGATGAATCACGCTGATGTCAGTCATCGACGGGCGCTAGCGGCTCATGATTAATGGCAGTCATAGGATTAAAAGGAATAGGAACATGTTTCCAGCAACATGGCGGTCTGAACGCTTGTGTTTTAGTGCGTTTGAGTACAGTGATGCAAAGCGCGTTAAAGCGCTGTTTGAGCAAAATCAGCATCTGCAATATCAAGATCCCACGTTTAAACCTTGGTCGTTGTCGACCTATCAAGCATTGATAGCGGATAGTGCGGAGAAAAAGGCGCCCGACGTCGAAGAGGCCTTTTACCTTCGTCGCATTCAGACCCATGACGGTAAAGATATTGGCTACTTACAAATCTCGCTCAATGCGCCGGATGCACAGAGTGTTTGGTTGCCCATGCTCACTATTTCCCCAAGATATCAAAAACATGGCTATGGCAGCGAAGCGGTTGCGAGCGTGATTGAAACCGTGCAAGCTTATGGGGACTATCGACGCATGGGGGTGAATGTTTACGCCGAAAACATTCGCGCGTTTCGATTCTGGTATCAGCAAGGGTTCTGTCGTATTTCCCATTTTGAACCCGAGCAAGATGAAGGACGAGATTACCACTGTTTGGTGCTCTATCGCGATTTAGACGTGAGGACACCATCACGATAGTGAACAAGGAAAGTGACTGAGTCATATAGGAAAGGAAAATGATAAAAACACCGAAAAAACGTCTGTTACTGACGCGTGTCGCACTGAGTGTTGTACTTGGCATGGGGCTTAGCGTTTCATCAACTGCGGTGCAGGCGGCTGACGCTGCACAAGTTCAGGAGCAGCGAGCGTCTGGGCTCCATCTGCAAGATTTTGATCGATCGGTTCGTCCACAAGATGACTTGTTCCGTCACGTGAACGGCACGTGGTACGACAAAACCCAAATCCCCAGTGATATGTCCAGCTATGGTGCGTTCCGTATCTTAGCGGAAGAGAATGAAAAGCGTCTGAAAGGCATCATTGATGAGCTGGTGGCGCGTGATGATCTTAAGCCTGACTCCAACGAGCAAAAGCTGCGTGATTTTTATCWTAGCTATATGGACCAAGATAAAATTGATGCCTTAGGAGTCACGCCAATCCAGCCTGAGCTTGATCGTATTGCGGCGATTTCCTCGAAGCCTGCGTTGATTTATGCGATGGCCGATTTGCGACAAATTGGTGTTGGGATCCCGTTTAGTTTTTATGCGTGGGCCGATGCGAAAAACCCTGACTATAACGCTCTGTATCTAAGCCAAAGCGGGTTGGGCTTGCCGGATAGAGACTATTATTTCCGAGACACCGAGGACGCTGAGCGTATCCGCACCGCTTACAAACGCTATCTCGAAGACATGCTGCGCTTAGCGGGCTACGATCAGGCCAAACAACGCGCGGATAGAATTTATCAGCTGGAAAAAACACTGGCAGATCACCATTGGACACGCGCTAAACGCCGTGACGCGCAAGCCACCTATAACAAAATGCCCATTGAGGCGCTCAACCAGTTGATGGGCGGTTTTGATTATGCACGCTTTGCCAAACGCGCGGGTATCGACAAAGCCGATGAGGTTGTGGTGCGCATGCCGTCTTATTTTGAGGCGCTAGGGCAGGTGTTTGAGCAAACTAGCCTGCAAGCGTGGCAAGATTATCTAACCATCCGCACGCTCAATGCGTTTGCGCCGCGCCTAAATCATGAGTTGGTTGAACGTCAATTTGCGTTCTATTCCAAAACCCTCAATGGTATTCCTGAGCAGCGTGACCGCTGGAAGCGCGGCGTGAAAGCCACTGAAGGGGTATTGGGTGAAGCGCTTGGCCAAGAATATGTCGCCCGCTACTTCCCACCGCAAGCCAAAGCACGTATGGAAACCATGATTGATAACCTGCGTGCCGCGTTTAAAGACTCGATTGAATCATTAGCGTGGATGAGCGATGAAACCAAAGCGAAAGCATTGGATAAGCTGAGTAAATTCACGCCTAAAATCGGCTACCCAGAGCAATGGGAAGATTACAGCGCGCTGACCATCAACGCCGATGACTTGATTGGCAACAGCAAACGTGCCGGACGCTGGGGCTATCAAGATATGTTGTCGCGGATTGGTGCGCCCGTTGATCGCAAAGAGTGGGGCATGACCCCGCAAACGGTCAACGCTTATTACAGCCCAACCGCCAATGAGATTGTGTTCCCCGCCGGGATCTTACAGCCACCGTTTTTTGATATGAATGCGGATGACGCCGTGAACTATGGCGGTATCGGCGCGGTGATTGGTCATGAAATGGGACACGGTTTTGATGATCAGGGTTCGCGTTATGATGGCGATGGCAACCTATCCAATTGGTGGACGGATGAGGACAGGGCGCGCTTTGATGCACGCACCCAAAAGCTGGCTGAGCAATTTAGCCAGTTTGAGCCATTGCCGGGCTTGTTCATTGACGGCAAAGTGTCTTTGGGTGAGAACATTGGTGATTTAGTCGGCTTGACCACCGCCTTCCGCGCCTATCAAAAATCGTTGCACGGAGAACCGTCTCCAGTGATGGACGGGTATACCGGCGAGCAGCGATTCTTCCTCAGTTGGGGACAGATTTGGAAAATGAAGATGCGTGAAGATGCCCTGCGTGAGCGCGTGTCGCTAGGTCCGCATGCGCCACCGCAATATCGCGTGCTTGGTGCGCCGCGTAATGTCCCTGCATTCTATGAAGCCTTTGATATTAAAGAAGGTGATGGCATGTATTTACCGGAAGATCAGCGGGTGAATATCTGGTAATCTCTGATGCCGCCTCAAAGGCGGCATTTTTTGTTTTAGGTTTTGGTTCTGTCTGTCGCGCGAACCGATGTAAGGAGGCCCCAAGTGCTGAGCACCCCAAGGACGAGATTAGTTTTACTTCCCCCAGAAAAAGCCGACATGATGGCGCAGTTTTATCAACGAAATCGTGCTCACCTTTCCCCATGGGAGCCCATACGTCCTGCCGCATTTTATCGCGAAGACTATTGGCATAGCGCGCTGCAAGAAGCGAACGATTTGTTTCAACAGCAGCAAGCCTTTAAGTTTGTGATTTTGCATCATGAACGGGACGATGTGATAGGGGTGTGCAATTTTACCAATGTCATTCACGGCGCCTTTAAAGCGTGCATGTTAGGTTATGCCGCTGACAAGCATTATCAAGGGCAGGGCTACATGCATGAAGCCATCCAAGCAGGCATCCGTTTTGTATTTGATCAGGTTGGGTTGCACCGTGTGATGGCCAACTATATTCCGGACAACACGCGCAGTGAGCGGCTACTTACCAAGCTGGGGTTTGAGCGCGAAGGCTATGCTCGCCGTTACCTCAAAATCAATGGCCGCTGGCAAGATCATGTCCTCACCGCCAAACTCAATCCTGCAATGGAAGCGTGAGTCGTGGAGTCGCCAGTCAGACATTCCGTTTTATCCATTTAACTGTCAGGAGAAAATATGAGTCAGTTTACCGAGTACAAAGTCGTTCATATTGTTGAAGGTGGTTGCGGCACCTTATTGCTGGGCTCAAGTGGCTTGCCGTTGCAACGCCTCGAAGCCGAACTCAATCAATACGCGCAAGATGGCTGGCAGGTTGTTTTTCAAGTCATTGAAAAGAAAAGATACATGCTGTTTTGGCAGCGTGAGGCAGTGATTGTCACCTTAGGTCGCTAATGCTCAAGTATTTGTCGCTTAGTTTGATCCATCGTTACCAAGCTAAAGGTGGATCAAAGAAACTGTTCAATATTGAGTGTAATTTCGAGCCGAGCTGCTCGGAGTACACGCGCCAAGCGATCGAAAGATACGGCGCACTCCGAGGCTGGCAACTCGGATTGGCGCGCATTCGCCGCTGTAATAATCCCAATGCGATTGAAAAAATTCACGACGAGGTGCCTTAATGCGTTTTACCCAACCGATCGAAGCGCTGGAGGCGCAAGAAGAAGCACTGAGGAAGCAGGTGAATGGCTTGACCCAAAGCCAGAAAAAACGCTATTTTGCCGAGCAAGCCAGACAGCTCAAAGACCCCGATACCTATGCGGCGCTGAATTGGGCATTCCTTGGTGGCTTTCATCATCTTTACTTGCGAAGGTATGGGTTGTTTGTCGTAGAATGTGCATTATTGGTGATCGCCGTTATCGGCTTAGTGATGAGTCAGCCTTATTTTGCGTTGATTTTGGTTGGCTTAGTGCTATTTGAGTTACCACAGCTGTTTTTTGCCCAGAAAATTGCCAGGCAGTATAACTATCATGTATCACGCGAAATATTCGAACACGTCCGTCGTGGTGACTAATTCATGAAACGTCGTCGGATCCGTAAACGTCACCAGCACCATTTCTTTTTATGCCAGAAGACATATCGTCGCGCCTTAATTGATTTGATTGAGGCAGATCCTGTGAGGATGCGTGCGTTACGATGTGTTCAGTCCCTCAATTTACCCCAGTGCTATATCGCCGCCGGGTTTGTTCGCAACTTGGTCTGGGATGCATGCCATAAGTACCCGCCGAGTGCGCTTAATGATATTGATGTGATCTACTTTGATCCCTCAGACACCAGCATTGAGCGCGAGCAATACCTTGAAGCCTTGTTGCAAAAAACCATGCCTGAGATGACTTGGCAGGTGCGTAACCAAGCAAGAATGCATGAAAAGCATCAAGATCGGCCGTATGCGAGCACACTGGATGCGATGCGTTTTTGGCCCGAAAAGGAAACGGCCATTGCGGTTCGCCTCGATATGAATCAGCGCTGTGAAGTGATTGCCGCATTCGGTGTACAGTCTTTGTTTGAACTGAAACTCAGCCACAATCCCGCTCGCCCTTGGTCGATATTCCAGCAGCGAATTGATCACAAGCAATGGCTAACCCATTGGCCAAAGCTAACGGTAACAACCCAATGTTCGGTGGCAGCTAAGCCAATCAATGCGGAGTAAGAACCGATAAAGTGCGCATGGACACAGATTGTCCATGCCACCCAAGGCATACTCGTTTCTGTGTTAATCAGTATGGATACGTAAACACATGAAATATCGTATGGATGCTAACCCGAGTGATGATGATATTACTGCCATTCGCCAAGGGTTAAAGCAAAGTAATCACCCGTTTCTTGCCGGGATCCCAGAAGGGTCGTTAGCTGGTTATGCCTTTAATGATCATGATGAGCGAGTGGGTGGAATTATAGCCAACACCTGGGGACAATGGCTGTTGATTAAATACCTTTGGGTGGATGATGCCTTTCGTCAACGCCATGTTGGTAGTCATCTATTGAGCAATTTGGAAGAGTACGGCAAAGAGGTAGGTTGTAAGATGGCCTTTGTCGATACCTTTAGTTTTCAAGCTAAACCTTTCTATGAAAAACATGGCTATCAATGTCAGATGACGTTAGATGATTATCCCCTCAACCATTCTCTATACTTTATGACTAAAAAGCTTGCGGACTGAGTCGAACATTGAGCGGGTTAAATTCTCATTCCGACAAGCAACTGACTGATTTGTCGTGATAAAACAGTGATAAAGATTCCAAAAAACGGGTCGCGTTGTGTGGTTTATCAACGGGCTACGGCTGAGATCAATATACTTGCGAGTAACAGGACTAGACTCGCAAGTTTTTGACTCACAGACAGAAAGGAATCATGAAGACATCACGTTCATTTTTAGCGGCCTCCCTCAGTGTGCTGCTTTCCACTTCCGTTTTCGCGACCGTCAGTAATGATGAAACATTACTCGCTAACCAGCATCAATCCCTTAATGAAGCGACGTTAGGTAAGGGCTTTGGTCCTCAGTCACCCCGCGATATCGATCAACTCTCAGGCACTAACCCACAACGCTTTCAGTACGCACCTGCCGCACCGCAAATGAATTTGTGTAATATTCATTTTCATAAAAACGCAGAGCATAAAGGCGGCGAATTTACGCGATATGCTGGGATCGGGGACGGGCAGGGTCACCAATCCGGTTACCTCTATACCGGACAATTAACCGACGCTGAGCGCACGGCATATCACCAGCCTGTGTGTGCCAGTGAGCATCAAAGTGTGCAGGTTGGCGACACTTTGGAACTTCACTATGTGTATAGCACGGCGTCCGTCGCGCCGGGTCCGACGCTGGGTGCATGCTTAAGTGATGCGACGGTAAATCCACAGTTGCGGGTTGAGGCACAAGTGCTTGTGGCGGTGAATGATGATAGTGCCGCTGATTTCACGCGCCTGACGGCGGTTGGTCAGCGCAAAGGGCGCTATCAAGCGATTCACCTGCCCGAAGATAGTGGTCAGGCGGTAAGCTATCTCGGCTCAACGACTGGCCCGGCCTACAACGAGAAAGGATCGCCGTACCAAGTAACGTGGCGGGTCCGCCCGAAGGTCAAAAAGGTCAACATCGCAAGTATTCAGCGCTGGTGTCAGGCAAACGTATTTGAAGAGCATCATGCGCACGGTGTACGTAATTTGGTGGTCCAGCCTGCGTTACTCTCCGAGCAATAAAAAGGGAACAGTATGTCAACGACGGCGTCCAATCGATTAACCATTCGTCGTATGCGGCCGGACGATACGGAGCCGGTTCTAGATATCTGGTTAAATGCCTCACTGCAGGCGCATGATTTCATTGATGAGGCGTTCTGGCATCAGCAACGTGATGCCATGCGTGCCTCTTACTTACCGATGGCTGAGGTGTGGGTAGGTATCCATCAAGAGGTTATCCTTGGCTTTTATGCATTACATGGTAATACGCTGGCGGCGATTTTTGTCGATCCTGCCCATCAGGGCGCCAGTGTGGGCAGTCAATTGCTCGATCATGCCAAACTGCAAAAGCCCACTATCGACCTCACGGTTTATCAGAAAAATACCGCCAGTTACGCGTTTTATCTACGTCACGGTTTTGTGGTTGATAGAGAGCAAACGGATCCACATACCGGAGAGCGTGAGTGGCGAATGGTATACCAAAGTTAGTTGTCGTCTGCAGACAGTGAAAAAATCCCGCTTCGGTAAAACCAAGCGGGATTTTTTATTTTTATCATATTTATCAATCCAATAAGTTGATTTTCTATTATGGGGAATGGTCGTACCAAAGCGAGGATAGCGAGATGAGATTTGACTTTAATGGCAAAGAATTGTTAGTTTGGTCCTACCAAAAGAGAGGGTGATGATGAACATAACCACACAAAGCCTTTTTCATCCGGTGCAAATGGGCCGGGCCAGTGAAGATGTGGCATTACAAATTGAGTCAGCGATTCTGTCCGAGGCGCTAAAGCCGGGTGACAAACTACCCAGTGAGCGTGAGCTTCAGCAACAGTTCGGAACAGGGCGTGGTGTGGTGCGTGAGGCGATTCAGGCACTCAAGCAAAAAGGCTTGATTGAAATCCGCAAGGGTCAGAAAGGTGGTGCTGTCGTGCGCCAAGTGGATGTTCATCATATCAGTGAATCACTGGCGCTGTTTCTCAAGCAAAGCCATATCAATGCGGAGAAAGTGGCGGAGTTTCGTGAAACGGTCGACCAAAGCTTGGTATTGCTTGCGATGAGTCGCGGGAGTGAGGCGCAGAAAGTCACACTGCGGGAAACCGTCGAAGCTTTAGCGGCTGAAGCGGCGAGTGTGAGCCCAGATCTTGATCGATTAGGGGAGCTAGATCGGGCGCTAAACCTGCTGATTGCTGAAATGTCAGGCAACCCAATTTTTGAGTGGGTGATGCATGCGCTTCAACAAGGCTTTAGCTCGCACGATTATGCCCTTTATCAGGCGGCGGAGTATCGTCGCCAAACGGTGGAAAACTGGCAGCAGACCGTCCACCACATTGTTGCCGCAGAGCCTTTTAAGGCGCAGGCAACGATCAGCCACCACTATCGGTTGCTACAACAATGCATTGATGCACAAGCATCAAGCAAATAATAAAAAACACTTCAAAAAGGAAACCTCTAACTACATTCACCCATAACCGCGCCACCAAGATGGCGAACAAGTCACTGCGCGCGGGAAGGAAAACTGGAGGTTTTATGGGACTGCAACAAAACTACGATTACATCATTATTGGCGCGGGTTCAGCAGGCTGTGTGTTGGCGAACCGTTTGAGCGCCAATCCAGATAACAAGGTGCTACTTCTTGAGGCGGGTCGTCCTGATTATCGACTTGATTTTCGCATTCATATGCCCGCCGCACTGACATACTTGCTGACTGATGGCACCTATAACTGGTTATATGAATCCGAGCCCGAGCCGAACATGCATAATCGCCGTATCGCGCAGCCTCGTGGCAAAGTGCTTGGCGGCTGCAGCAGCATTAATGGCATGATTTACATCCGTGGTAACGCCATGGACTATGAGAAGTGGGCCAACGAGCACGGATTGAAAAAGTGGGATTATGCCCATTGCCTGCCGTATTTCCGCAAGTGTGAAACACGTTTGCAGGGCCAAGATGATTACCATGGCAACAATGGTCCACTGGCGATCAGTACAGCCGATTGCGATAACCCTCTGTTTAGTGCCTTCTTTAATGCCACCCAGCAAGCGGGCTATCCATTAACCGACGATGTGAACGGTTATCAGCAAGAAGGCTTTGGCATTTTCGACCAAAATATCTATCGCGGTCGTCGCCATAGCGCTGCGCGAGCGTATCTACACCCGGTGATGAACCGTAAAAACCTTACTGTGATCACCGGTGCGACAACCGATAAAGTGTTGTTTGAAGACAAAACGGCTATCGGTGTGGAATACCGTAAGTGGGGACGGAAGAAAACCGCCTATGGTGCCGAGATTATCAGTTGTGGTGGTGCAATCAACTCACCGAAGCTGTTGCAGCTATCGGGTATTGGCGATGAGACCATGTTGAAAAACTTGGGTATTAAGCCCGTTCACCATTTGCCGGGTGTGGGTGAAAACTTGCAAGACCACCTTGAGCTTTACGTACAGTATGAATGTAAAGAGCCGGTCAGCATGTATCCCGCGCTTAAGTTTCACAATCAACCGAAAATCGGTTTTGATTGGCTGTTCCGTCGTAAAGGTGCTGCCGCGACCAACCACTTTGAAGCGGGTGGCTTTGTACGCGGTAATGATGAGGTGGCGTATCCGAACTTGCAGTTCCACTTTTTACCTCTGGCAATTCGCTATGATGGTTCGGCCCCCAACAAAGGACATGGTTTCCAGTTGCATGTGGGGCCAATGAATACCGATGTGCGCGGTTACGTTAAAATTCGCAGCACCAATCCAGATGAGAAGCCAGAGATCTTCTTTAACTATCTCTCTACGCCACAAGAGCGTAAAGAGTGGGTGGAAGCGATTCGCGTATCGCGAGATATCATTGCGCAACCTGCGTTTGACCACCTTCGCGGTAAAGAGTTATCACCGGGCAGCGATGCGCAAACCGATGAAGAGATCCTCGACTTTGTGGCACGCGAAGGGGAAAGTGCTTACCACCCCAGCTGTACCTGCAAAATGGGCTTGGCGAGCGATGAAATGGCAGTCGTGGATGAATCTTTAAATGTGCATGGGGTGAAAAATCTACGTGTCGTCGATGCGTCTGTTTTCCCAGCGATTACCAATGGTAACCTGTACGCGCCGACGATCATGGTGGCTGAAAAGGCGGCAGATATGATTATGGGGCATACGCTCGCACCCGCGAAAGACGCTGAGTATTACCGTTATGTGCCAGAAACTGGATCTCAGTCGGTAGAAAAAGCGACGGCTGACGTGGCGTAATCGGCCGCTGTTTTCGGATGAAAGCCAGCAGAATGCTGGCTTTTTTATGGGGCGTTGTCCGTGTTATCTGAAGGGCTTGTTGACTGGTTGAGTTGGTACTTTGCCGCGCTATAGCTTGCCACGCTGTAGGGAACGAGATAGTTGAGTAGGGCATGGCCGATACTAAATGAGCCATCGGCCCACAGCGCATCGCCTTGATTGATAATGTTGAGTATTGTCCCCACCACTAAAGCTATTTTGATCGCGTTAATGACCAAGCTTCGCTCTACGAGTATGCGAATGAGCGGTCGCATCAGGTGTCCAGATCAACATGACGTTCATTCGCCCGAGCAAGTAGCGCTTGGGTGGGGATTGTATCGATGGTTTCTTGGATTACCCGACGAATTAATGCCGTATCAGGCTTGCGACGCTGTTTAGCTGGTGAGAGTTGAACCCCGGTGGGTGCAAGGGTGTAAGTGCCGTCAGCCTTCACCAGCTTCGCTTGTTGCAAACAAACGGGGCAGTGGAGGAGGTGTCCTGATTTATCAGAGCGATACCGTGTAATGGTCGGGCCGCATGTGGGGCAATGATATAAGGGGATCCCTTCGTCAGTGTGCGCAATGATCGAGTCCAGTTTACCGGCCTTGGCTAACGCGACGAAGCGCGCGCCCAGCTTTTCATCGAACTGAGTGCCGAGGTTCTCTTCAATAATGGCAATGGCTTTTTCTTTCGGCATGGCATTGCGGTAGGGGCGTTGACTGGTCATTGCATCAAACGCATCACAAATGGCAATCACCTTGGCATCCGCTGGGATAAGGTGGTCGTGAAGTTGATTGGGGTAACCTTTACCATCAACGCGCTCATGGTGAAGTCCAACGGCATTACTGACGATAGTAGCGAGAGGGTGGCCTTCAAGAATATACAAGCCTTCATTGGGGTGGTTCTGGATCACGGCAAACTCGTCATCGGTGAGTTGAGCTGTCTTGCGCAAGATCTCATCGGGCACACTGACTTTACCTAAGTCGTGTAGAAAGCCTCCGAGTGTAACCGCAGCGCGATCTTCCTCTGACCAGCCTTCCTCCTCCGCCAGTGTGTAAGCAAAACGCGATACTCGCCAAAGGTGCCCACCGGTATACGGGTCTTTTGATTCCACGCTCCACGCCAAAGTGAGCAGACTTTGAAATAAGCGCTGTGCGTGCTTATCGCTCGGTGCGGCGGCCAGCCACTGACGTAACCATTTCATCACGCGTACCTTTATTAAGCAGATGTAGAGAATAAGACCTGATTTATCGTGAAACGCTTTCACTTTCCGATGGGGCAGATACTTGTAAGAACTTCGGTAACGTGAGCACCACCGTCACGCCTTGGTTGACATCTGAGTCAAAACTTAGTTTGCCTTGAAGCTTTTGTCTAACCAGATTAAACACTAAGTTAAGGCCAAGCCCCGAGCCTCCTTTGCCACGTTTGCTGGTGTAAAAAGGTTCGAAAATTCGCTGATGTAGTTCAGGCGGTACACCTACACCATTATCGGTGTATACGACTTGCACTTCATCGCCTAAATCACTGACTTTAATTTTTATTTCTGGGTTTTCGATATTCTCAAATGCGTGCCGCACGCTATTCATTACCAAGTTTGAGACGACTTGGGTCAATACTCCGGGCAAGCTACTCATTTCTAGATTGGCATCACCTTCGATAATGGGGACGACGGGCACTTTTTTCGTTTCGGGACGTAAACTCCCCATCAGCGCGTCTAGCGCTTGCACGACGCGAAACTGACTGCGGCTCTCTGAGACTTGGTCGACGGCCGTTTGTTTGAAATCACGAATCAAGCGGGCGGCACGATTGAGGTTGTTTTCCAACATGTTGGAGCCATCGACGATCTGCTTCATCACGGTTTCAAACTGTTGACTGGTGAGGGATTGGTCCGCGAAGGCATGATTGAGTGTGGCTACCGCTTCTTTTATCACGGAATTGGCAGTCACCGCGATCCCCAGTGGCGTGTTCACTTCATGCGCAACACCAGCGACGAGACTTCCCAAAGCAGCCAGCTTTTCTGATTCCACTAACTGATTCTGTGCCGCTTTTAGGTTTTCCATACTTTGCTCAAGATCCTGAGTCCGTTCATTGACGGTCTGCTCCAAGTTCTGATTCAACATTTGTAGTTCAAGCTGGGTTTGCTTCAGTTCGGTGATATCAATCGCTGTGCCGCGAAAGCCGACAAACCCTTCATCGCTGAAGTGAGCAATGCCCTGAAAAACAAAGTAATGAGGGCGAGTGTTAAACGAAATTTGTTCTTCACACATGGTGAAGTTTTCGTAATCTTCTAATCGAGCCAGCAGGGTATGGCAATGGCTTAACAGTGGAATATCACGGAGTTTGGGCTTATCGTCCACGGGAATGTCGAGTGCTGCTTGCATGGCATCCGAGCAAAAGGTGATACGTTGTCTAGCATCCGTTTCCCACAACCAATCTGATGATGCGCTGGTAAAGTCTGCGAGGCGTTCCTGCTCCAAAATAATATTTTGGTATAGGTTAGCCATGCGTAGTGTAATTTTATTCGTTTCATCGGCAAGCCAGTCAAGCTCGTCATCTTTCTCCATGATGTACTTGCGGTGCTTAAGTTCCAGCGGCTGATGGATGGGGGCTAATGGATCAAAATAGCGTAAGTGTTTGGCAATTGAAAAGACTCGTTGGCTGACACTTTGATGAAATACCCACAAAATCAAAGAGCACACAATCAGGGTTTTTATGCCGTTGAGTAGAAGCGTGATCACGAATTGTCGTAACAAAATATCGTAGATTTTTTGAGCGTCCGACTCGACAAACAGTGTACCCAGTTCAATGCGCCGTCCTGTATCAGGATGAAAGTAAATAAGCTCTGTGCTACTCATCACGCTGTTTTGGTTGATAGGTTGGCCAGCATCAAGGACGACACCATCAAATTCAATTGACAAATAGTCGATATAAGGCAGGTTCACGAGCCCGTCGAGGCGATTCTGTGCACTCACTAAGTCAAATACCCACAGTGAGGAGGCAATTAAATCGGCATGTACGTTTTCAATTTCGTAGTGGCGACGATCGACGTTATCGAATGCCTCTTCATAGTCCCATGAAAGCTGCAGTAAGGTCGTCATGATGGTAAATAAGCTGCTGAGTAGGACCATTAAAAGGATGATACGGCGACCCACCACACTGAATAGTGGGTTATTAATCCCTTCCTCAAACTTTTGCAACTGGCTCATTGCTTACCTATCGTTTGTTGATTGTCCTCGCTCGCATGTGGAGGCGTAATATTGGCGAGGTTCAATGGAATTAAAAACATAAATTTGGCGCCTTCGCCGGGTGTCGATTCAAACTGCAACTCTCCTTGTAGCTTTTGTTTGACCAAGTTAAAAACCAAATTGAGTCCAAGCCCTGATCCACCGCGACCGCGTTTGCTGGTGTAGAAAGGTTCAAAAATACGTTGATGTAGCTCTTTGGGAACACCGCAGCCGTTATCCTGATAACACAGATAGAGATGCTCATCTTGGCGCTCAAACTCAATCAGAATTTGCGGTGTGTCGGTATCGTCGAACGCATGATTAATACTGTTCATCACCAAATTGGAAATAACTTGAGTGAGCACACCGGGAAGACTATGCATGATGATTTCTTCTTCCCCTTTAACCATTGGCGCTACTGGAATTTTTCGGGTTTCTGGGTGTAGGCTTGCGATAAGTGCATCGAGAGTTTTCTTCACATCAAATTCTGTATGTGCTTCTGAAACTTGGTCGACAGCGGTTTGCTTGAAGTCGCGAATTAAATGAGATGCGCGATTAAGGTTGTGCTCGAGCATGCTGATGCTGTCATCCACTTGTTTCATCAGTGACGCAAACTGGGTGCTTGTCAGTGTCTTTTCCTTGAAGGCATCGTTGAGCGTCGTGGTGATCTCTTTCACCACGGATGAGGCGGTGACTGCGATTCCCAAAGGCGTATTGACTTCGTGTGCAACGCCAGCCACCAAGCTCCCTAACGCGGCTAATTTCTCAGACTCAACTAACTGATCCTGCGCAGCCTTTAGTCGCTCCATACTTTCTTGTAGTTCACGGGTGCGTTCATCGACCGTGACTTCGAGGTTCTGGTTTAATGCCTCTAGCTCAAATTGCGTCTTTTTGAGCTCCGTAATGTCGATACCGGTACCGCGGAATCCACGAAATCCATCGACGCCATAGTGGGCGAGTGCCTGGAAGACGAAATAGCGGGTGTCATTATCAATTTGAATGATTTCTTCACACATCGCAAAATCTTGCTGACGCTGCAAATTACCAATGAACTGGTTACAGCCAATGGTGGTGAGCACATCATGCAAATAAGGAAAGTGTTTAGCATCGATACCCAAAGCGTGACGCATTGGGTCAGAGCAAAAAGTGAGTTTGAGGTCGGCATCGGTTTCCCACAGCCAATCCGAGGATACATGGGTGAAGTCAGAAAGGCGCTCTCGCTCTAGCATAATGTTGCGATACAGCGTTGACATGTTGTCGGTAATTTTATTGGTTTCGGCTGCAAGCCAATCCAGCTCGTCTTCCTTTTCCATGATGTATTTCTTTCTCGGAAGCTCAAGTTTCTTCTGCCCTGGATCTAACGGGTTATAACCGCGCAAGAATTGTGCGACATGAAACACACGCTGACTCACGGTGTGGTGAAAAACCAGTAGAATCAGATAACACACCAGCAAGGTCTTAATCGCGTTGAGCAAAAGCGTGAGGAAGAACTGCTGAATCAGGTGGGCATAAATCGTGTTTGTGTCGGATTCGACATAAATCGTCCCGATACGCTGTGTACGTCCTGTATCTGGGTCGTCATATTCCAACGGATATTCATTGACAAGTTTGCTTACTTCAACCGGTGAACCCGCTTCGAACAAATAATTCTCTGAACGTACAGAAAGGTAGTTCACATGGGGCAGGTTAACGAGGCCATCTAAACGCTCTTGTACACTACTCAGATCATAAATCCACAGTGAACTCGCCAATAAATCGGCATGAATATTTTCGATTTCGTAATGACGACTTTCGACATTATCGAAGGCTTCGTCATAGTCCCAATAGGTTTGCAAAAGCGTGGTAAAAACGGTGAAAAAGCCGCTGAGCAAAATCATGATCAGCAAAATTCGACGGCCCACGAGGCTGAAGAAGGGATTGCGGATACTTTCATCGAATTTATGGCTTTTGCTCATACGTCTAGGATCATCGATGGCGACAGAATCAAATTTAAGTGTAGATGAAAAAACTGTTCGTAATGGCAAGGGTGTCTGTCTTGGCTCGCCTACACTAAAAAAGTCAGATTATTGAGGAGAGCATCATGCACTTGTTGATTAAAGCACTCACTAGCTTGTTGCTGTGCGTCACCGCTCCTGTATGGGCGACTAACGTGATGCTGATTGAAAGCTATCACTACGGTTATGATTGGGATAAAAGCTATATCGCCGGTTTAGAGAGGACATTGGGCAGTGATTACACGCTATCTCGGTTTGAAATGGATACTAAGCGACTGCCGCCCAGTGAGTTTGAAAAGCAGGCGGATAAAGCCTTTGCCGCATACCAAGCAACCAAGCCTGAGATCGTGGTGCTTGGTGATGACAATGCGCTGAAATACATGTTGCCAAGGCTCTATGACGAGCCTATCTCGATTGTATTTTTAGGGATTAACTCGAACCCTCGCCACTTGCTTGCCGAATATGAGGGTCAGGCAAAAGTCACGGGGGTGCTGGAGTTGCCGTTATTTGTGCGTAATATGCGCGAAATCAGCATGCTGCTAGGTAAGAAAAACATCAAAGTAAAAGTGATGTTCGATTCTGGGGTGACTTCCGAAATTGCTGCCGAGTATATATTGCGTCAGTACGAGCAAATTCGACGTAGCTTGGGTATTGAAATCAATATTGCTAATGCCGTGACCTTTCAAGGCTGGCAACGAGAAATCGTCGCCGCAAAACCCAGTGGCTTTGATGCGGTGATTGTCGGTTTATATCAAACCTTGGTGGACAGTGAAGGAAACAATGTTGATGCGAATCAGGTACTCAGCTGGACCAATCAACATGTGGAGGTGCCGACCTTTGGCTTTTGGGACTTTTCCGTCGGTAAAGGGAAGACGGCTGGCGGTGTTGTGCTATTTGGTGAGTCACAAGGCCAGCATGCAGCCGATCTTGTCAAACAAATTAATGCTGGCGCTGATGCAAGCACGATACCGATTCAAATTGGTCGCCAAGGGCGTGCGATCTATAGTGCCAGTGAAATGGAACGCTGGTCGTTGACGCCTTCTTCACGGTGGCAAGACATTGATTGATGGAGTGAAATTGAAAACCTAAGAGTTGATATCGCTGTAGATAAGCAAGCTCTTAAGTGAGTCAGTACTTCGGGAAACAGGCATCAAAAAAACGCGCTCAGACGGCGCGTTTTTTGATGAGAGTGCAAGTCTAGTCTGGGTGTGACTCACGTATCGCAATAAAGTCGTCCCAATTATCGATCAGCAAGTCGACCAGTTTGGGCTCAAAATGTTTACCGCGCTGAGCGATCAGCTCTTTACGAATGTCATCATCAGTCCATGCATCCTTATAGGAGCGTTTTGACCCGAGTGCATCAAACACGTCGGCCAATGCAGAAATCCGTCCACTGACAGGGATATCTTCCCCTGCCAATTTATTGGGATAACCACTACCATCCCATTTTTCATGGTGAGTCGCGGCGATTTCTTTGGCAACTAAAATCAAACGGCGTTTGGAATGGCTAAGAATTTCGACACCATATTCCACGTGTTTTTGCATGATTTCCCACTCGTCGGGGTCGAGTTTGCCGGGCTTGTGTAAAATAGCATCAGGGATAGCGACTTTACCGACATCATGCAAGGGAGAGCCATGTTTGAGCAGAGTGGCCTCTTGTTCATTCAGCCCATAAAGCTCAGCAAGGCGTTCACAGAACAAAGACACCCGTTGTACGTGTGCCCCCGTTTCTTTACTCCGCGCTTCTACCGCATTGGCGAGGTTGTAAACCAGCTCTTTGGAGGTTTCTCGTAAATCTACCATCAAGCTAAGGTTCTCGAACGTGAGCCCAATGTTTTGCATATWTATTTTCAGCAAATGTTGGTCGAGCTCCGAGAGTGTTTTAGCATGGTTTACGTATAATAGAAACTCAACATCATCGTCATCACGGTGGAAAAGTACAAAACCATCGTCAAATTGGATATTTTGTTGTTTATCAAGCGCTTGTTGGCATCGTTCTGCAACTGTTTTAGGCAACTTCTCAAACGCACATTCGCTATAACAATCGACGTACTCTCCTGTCGCGGCGAGAGTCAGTGCGCGCGACTCCTCCGCTCCGGGGCGAGGTTGCACGACGCAGTAAAAAGCTGAGTCATGAATGTGTAGCAATGAGGTGAGTTGCTCCAACACCGCGGTCGCATAGTGTTGCAGGTTAGTAGTGTTTTGGACGTTGGCCGACGCCTCAATCACCCGCTTTAATCCTTGTTTTTGCTCCTCAATCATGCACAAATCGCGATAAGAGCGCAGCATAGAGTAGAGTAAGGTTTTTAGCTTTTGGGTGGTGAGTTCAGTTTTTTCTTTGTAATCGTCAATATCGTATTCGCGGATGACTCTGTCTTCGGGGGCTTGTCCCGCTTGGCCAGTCCGCAATACTAACCGAATCACATGGTCATTTTTCTCGTCGCGGATGTATCGCACCAGATCTAAGCCAGCGTGCTCGGTTTCCATCACCACATCGACTAGCGCAAGTGCGATCCCTTCTTCTTTTTCGAGGATACCTTTCGCTTCTTGTCCAGAGAGAGCCGATAAAATTTCTAGCGGGCGATCTTGAAAAGTAAACCC
Source organism: Salinivibrio sp. IB574 (assembly GCF_001996205.1). Taxonomy (NCBI): domain Bacteria; kingdom Pseudomonadati; phylum Pseudomonadota; class Gammaproteobacteria; order Vibrionales; family Vibrionaceae; genus Salinivibrio; species Salinivibrio sp. IB574. The sequence goes on from NZ_MUFN01000043.1 coordinate 34,596, forward strand.
TGTTAACGCCAAGCGCGTCACCTCGTGCATCAAATCATCATCATCCACCAACAGAATACGCCAAGGCTCGTGGGTGGAAGCCTGATTCGTTTCTGGTGGGGATGGTGATGCGTCGTCACGCTGATCCGCAAACAAGTCCATGATCTTCGCCTCTATTCGCGTACTTCTTAATTAACTAAAGCGTAGTTGAGCAAAATAAAAGTTGCGAGTTGGGATAACTCACTCAATTAAAATCATATTGATGCATAAGTGAGTTCGTTTCGATACTGCATTAGATATCACTGATCTAGCACATAACAGCTCTGTTTGCCTTTGATAGTCTGGAGAGAATCCGGCTTAGCGAATGTATTCGATTGCACAACTTTGGCGGCTTGGGGGATAAAACAGCGCTGTCGTTCAACGTGTTGCGTAACGCATCAGTAAGATTGTTGTGATGTGGATACCATTTGACAGAGAGCGGTTTTGCGGGCTTTTGTGATCACTGATTTACTTGATGGACAATAATCACAATCAGACTTTGACAGACAAACAAGGCAGTTATGTTTAAAAAACTTTCATTAAAAAATAAGCTTGCGCTATCGGCGAGTGTCGCCATCATCATTGGTGGTTTATTAGTTGAGGCACTCTCATTTCGGGCGTCACTATCACGGCTTGATACTGAGGTCTCGCAACGTCTCGAAAGCACGACGGCCTCATATAACCAGTATGTGGCTGATTGGATCGTGTCGAAAGAACGTGCGATGACGTCGCTAAGTAGTGACGCCAACCTTAATAGCATTGTGACGCACTTAAAACAGGTGCGCGATTCGGGTGGTTTTGACAACGTTTTCCTCGCTTACCCCGATGGTAGCCAAGACAACGCGAACGGTGTGGTCCTCCCACCCGGTAATGATGATCCGCGTAAATGGGGTTGGTATATCAACGCCAAAGCGGACCCGTCCAGTGTGTTTATGGATAACCCTACGGTAGCCGCAGCGACGGGCGCCAATGTGGTCTCTTTAGGTAAAGCCTTGCAACTGGGTGGCGACATGGTGGTGCTGGGTGCTGACGTTGAAATTGGCGACATCATTGAGGGGCTTGAGAAGGTTATCTTGCCTGGGCGCGGTTATATGTTTATTGCCAATGGCGATGGCAACATTTTTACCCATGCGAATACGGATCTTCTTAACCAACCCGTCAGTGATTTAGGCCTATCGTTAAGTACGGTAAAAAATGCCGCTAATTCGGGCCAAGATCTCATGGCAGAGGTGAACGGTGAGCAAAGTGTGGTGTATGCCAAACCGATTGCTGATACAGGGTTAATGACGGTCACAGTGATCAATTATGACTCGCTGGTAGCGCCTTTGTTCGATGCGGTGTGGGGACAAATTGCCGTGACTATCGGGGTGGTGATTGCGTGTACTTTGTTGTTTAACCTGTTGGTTAACGTCCTGTTTAGACCGCTGACCAATGTGTCGAATGCACTTGAGCAAATTGCGCATGGTAGTGGTGATTTGACTCAGCGGATTGAAGTAGAGAGTGAAGATGAGGTCGGGCAGTTGGCGCACAATTTCAATACCTTCGTAGAAAGTATGCACCAACTCATCAGCCATATTCGTGAGCAGGCTGGTCAGCTGACATCGCAATCGAAAAGTAGTACCGATCGTGCACAACGCAATGTGGATGATATTAATCAGCAACAACAAGAAATTACCATGGTGGCGACGGCCGTGACAGAACTGGCCTCGGCGACGCAGGAAATTGCCTCTCATGCAGAGCACACCGCAAGCACTGCACAAGATTCAACTGCAAGCACCAATAATGGTCGGGCAGTGGTGGAGAACACCAAGACGTCAATTACGCGCTTGGCCGATGAGTTGAAGCAGGCCAGTACCATCGTGGCGGAGTTGGATAGTCACTCCCAAGAAATCTCGACCGTTCTATCGACTATTCAAGATATTGCTGAGCAAACCAATTTGTTGGCGCTGAATGCGGCGATTGAGGCGGCGCGTGCAGGCGAACAGGGCCGTGGTTTTGCGGTAGTTGCCGATGAAGTGCGCATCTTGTCTCAGCGCACCCATGCATCGACAGAAGAAATTAAGTCTACGATTGATACCTTGCAAACCACCACAGCCAATGCCGTTTCTATTATGGAAAGTAGTTCATCACTGGCGGGTGATTCAGTCGCGGACGCTGATAAAGCCACTGCAGCATTGAGTGAGATTGATGCGGCGGTTAACCAAATCAGTGATATGGCGACTCAAATTGCAACGGCGGCCGAAGAACAAACCCATGTGACTAGCGAGATCACGCAAAATATTACCTCTATTAAAGATGTGTCTGAGCACCTTGTTCATAGTGCGAACGATGAGTC
>NZ_MUFN01000044.1:0-20641 GCF_001996205.1 Salinivibrio sp. IB574
GGCCCCTACGATTCCAACAATACCACACATGTCAGCTATTCCTTGTTACGCGTAAACCAGCCTAAGACCCCGCGATCTTAGGTAAGAAACTGGAACTGTTCTCGAGGTAGTTAAAGAACCATTCAATAACTACAGCAAAGTTAGGAATCAGTTCAGATTGTCCCCATGCTTGGGTTTTAGAGACTGACGTAAACGCATCCAAGAAAAACAAGACGGCGGCGACAATCAACACCCCACGAACACTTCCGAACACAATCCCCAACACTCTATCTGTCCCTGATAGTCCTGTTTTTTGCACTAACTGGGCAATCACATAATTGACCACTGCACCCACAATGAGGGTAGCAATAAACAGTAAGGCAATAGCGGTTCCGTTACGGATCACCGCATCCTGTATGTTGGTGAGATACACCGCAAGTTGCGGATAAAATTGGCTGGCGACAAAAAAAGCACCAAACCAAATCACCAAAGACAATGCCTCTTTGACAAAGCCTCGGATAACACTAACCAGCGCCGAAAAACCAATGACGCCAAGAATCAGGTAATCAATCCAAATCATGTTATTCACTTGCTCGAGACGCGCGCATTCTAACAGAAAAAATGCTCACGCAAACGTTTTCTTATTGGGTAAGTGGGTCAAATTTGCGCAATTGCCCTTTCAGCCCGGTGAGAGATTCTAAGTCTGCCAATTGAGATTCCAGCGTGTTTTTAGACACATCTGGACCCACAACCACTTTGGCAAGGTCATCAGGTTTCAGATCCCGTGGCAAAATATGGGCTTGGTAACCTTTCTCACGCAATTGGCTAACCAAACGGCGCGCATTGTCCTGATTGCGGAAGGTACCAAGGCGAATCATCCACGCGCCATCTGCCGTGGCGATCGACTCAGATGCCGTTGAATCAGGGGGCGTTTCACGCTGGTTTGATGCACCCCTTTCTTCGTCGGTCGTTTTTACCGAGGTGTCAGGCACAGCAACATCAGCCACCTGTGGTTCAGCAATCGGGGTTTCTGTCACAGACGCATCAAAGTCATCGCGCAGAGGAATACTTTGATAGCTTTCTTGATAGTGCTCTTTTTTGCCATCCAGAACATCTGGCAAAAAAATCACCCCCATTGACACCAATACCAGCGTACCGACTAATCGTTTTTGCAACTTACTGGCCACATCGACTCCGTTTTAATTAATCTGTTCACTCACTTGCCCCACGGTATGGAACGACCCGAATACGACCACACAATCACGCTCGGGTTCCGCCGCTTGGTAGGCCGCTTGATAAGCGTGATAAGGGGTGTCAAATCGCTCCTCTGCGTTTACGGGCAAAGCACTCGCCGGAGCCCCCCGTGCGACACTCAAGGAAGCGGGATACCAATGGTCAACAATTCCCTCAAAGCACGCTAACGTGCCGGCAATATCTTTATCTGCCAGCATAGCAACCACAGCATGGATGTTTCCGCCTCTATCCTGCTTAATGGTCGCTAATCTATCCGCCAAATATTGCGCAGCGTGCGGGTTATGGGCGACGTCAAACACGGTGTAAGGCTGGCTTGAAATAACTTGCATCCGGCCAGGCACAGTGAGGGTTCGCAATGCCTCGGTGATGTGCGTGTCAGCGATGTCCAGCTCTGCGACACCAAGCGCCATTAATGCCGTTGCGGCATTTTGCATAGGAATATGAGGAACTGGCAGCGCATCCATATCAAAGGCACCGGCATGCCAACACCAAGTATCACCTTGCTGTACATAGTGATACTGATAACCAATTTGATACAAGTCTGCACCAATCGCGTCCGCATGCGCAGCAACACTCGGAGGAGGCGCAGGTTGACCACAAATCGCCGGCTTACCCGCACGGAAAATCCCCGCCTTTTCATATCCGATTTGGTCGATGTCATCGCCGAGCCAATCACAATGATCCAGTGCTAGACTGGTGATCACTGATACGTCATGCTCGACCACATTCGTTGCATCTAAGCGTCCCCCAAGGCCGACCTCTAGGATCACGACATCAAGCTCGTGCTGCTTAAATAGCTGCAACGCCGCCAAGGTACCAAACTCAAAAAAGCTCAGGCTGGTTTCTCCGCGCGCTTGCTCAATGGCGGCGAATGCTTGGCAATGCGCCGCATCGTCTAATGGTTTGCCATTAATACGCACGCGCTCGTTGTAATGAACAAGGTGAGGAGAGCTATATACGCCAGTGCGATAGCCCGCATTCTGCAAGATCGCCTCGAGCAGCGCACAAGTCGTTCCCTTACCGTTGGTACCCGCCACTGTTATGATCTTTGGGGCAGGTTTGGTCAATTGCGCATGCTCGGCAACGTGGGCAACGCGTTCTAACCCTAAGTCAATCGCGCTGGTATGGATGGATTCAAGATAAGACAGCCACGTCGATAGCGGGGACGTGGCTGTAGGAATGCATTGTTCAGACATTAACTTGGTCAGTTGCTACATGATGGGTAGATAATACCAAGGATAACGCTGAGGAACACGGTCAAATCTTACTCTTGAGAGGCAGATTGCTCGTCTTCTTGTGGCTTGTCTTGTTCAACGTCAACCACCAATGGTGATTTCACATTGCTCAGTTTCGCAAGCAGCCCTGCCAAGCGCTGACGCATTTCGCGACGATCAACAATCATGTCGATGGCACCATGCTCAAGCAAGAATTCACTGGTCTGAAAGCCTTCAGGTAACTTTTCACGTACCGTTTGCTCAATCACGCGACGGCCCGCAAAACCAATGATGGCTTTAGGTTCCGCGACATTGACGTCGCCAAGCATTGCGAAACTGGCGGTGACGCCACCATAAGTTGGATCGGTCATCACCGAGATAAACGGCAGTTTATGGCGAGAAAGACGCTCAAGCGCAGCGCTAGTTTTCGCCATCTGCATCAGCGACATCAAGGCTTCTTGCATACGCGCGCCACCACTGGCAGAAAAACACACCAGACCACAGTTATTCTCGATCGCAGTGTCTACTGCTTTCACAAAACGTGCACCTACAACGGCACCCATTGAGCCACCCATGAACTTAAATTCAAAGGCACAGGCAACCACGGGAACCTCTAACACGGTTCCTTTCATGACGATCAGTGCGTCCTTCTCACCACTCGACTTTTGTGCCGCAGAAAGGCGGTCTTTATATTTTTTCGAGTCACGAAACTTCAGCACATCTTTCGGCTCAAGCTCAGCGGCAATCTCTTCGCGACCGTCTTTGTCGAGAAACACATCAAGGCGGCGACGAGCAGGAATGCGCATGTGATGATCACACTTAGGGCATACTTCTAGGTTACGCTCTACATCTGCGTGATAAAGCACTTGGTCACAGGACGTACACTTGGTCCACACCCCTTCAGGAATGGATGCTTTGCGCGATGAACCAATGTTGCTTTTCGTTAGGATTTTTTCAAGCCAGCTCATGGACAACCTTTACTTAATCATGGGCGTCCGCATAGGACGTCCATCTTGGATTCGTAACAAATTAGACCGAATTAAATCACAAGTCAGTCAGACTTGGGATAAAAAACTGGTACTACCTATTCTTCGCTCTACCCTTTGACGCGCTACTATTTAGGCCCGTTCAATGACCTCATCGGGTAAAAACAGGGGGCCAATCGGCGCATCGGGCAGCGCAAACTCTTGCGGATAATCAACCTCAACCAAATACAAGCCTTCCGCTTTGGCGGTGGCGGCCGCTAAGGTGCGATCTTTTTGGGCCAGCAGCCATTCAATCCATTCGGGAGGATGTTCTTTTCGGCCCACAGCCATCAAGCTACCTGCAATATTTCGCACCATATGATGAACAAATGCATTCGCTTTAATATCGATGATAATGTAACGCTCGCGACGGCTCACCGACAAATGCATCACATTTCGCCACGGTGATTTTGACTGACATTGCGCAGCGCGGAACGAGGAAAAATCGTTTTCCCCCAATAAGTACTGACCGGCCTGATGCATTAAGGTTTCATCCAACTCACCATAATAATGGCTGACCCCCTTGGCTAAAATGCCCGGACGCAGAGGATGATTGTAGATGATATAACGGTAACGACGAGCGGTCGCGCTAAACCGAGCGTGAAAGCTGTCAGGCACCTCTTTTGCCCAACGAACAGCAATCGCATCCGGTAAATTAGCATTCACACCCAGTGTCCATGCTTTTAACGGCCGCTGGCTATCCACATCAAAGTGCACCACTTGACCAGTCCCATGCACACCAGCATCGGTTCGTCCAGCACATTGAACATCGACAGTTTGGTTAGCCACGATGGATAAAGCACGCTCCAAGTGCGCTTGTACGCTGGTAACTTCTCGTTGGCGCTGCCAACCGTAAAACTGCGCTCCATCATATTCAATGCCTAACGCGACTCTCATGCTTGTGCCTTTTCGTTTACTCACTATCAAGGCGCCGCATTATATACGTAATGCATGCGATGTGCAGGTCTGATACCGGGCCCCTTTAATCATCGATGTCGCCAACGCAAAGATAAAAAACGGCAGCCGAAGCTGCCTGTTTTTTATCGTAGCTGCTCAAGCAGCTGTCTTGCCTCTTGTTGAAGCGCTTTATTCCCTGATTGCATGACTTTTTCTAGCAATGAAATCGCACCATCGACATCGTTCATCTCTAGATAGGCTTTGGCCAGATCGAGATTCGTGGCCGCTTCTGTACTGGCCGTATCACCATCAACATCGATGGCGCTGATATCTTCCAGCACATCAGGAAATTCATCCAGCCCCACATCTAAGTTCATTTCCGCTTTATCCGGGTCAATATCCGGTGCGCTACCATCATCGCGCATCAACTCCTCGATGCTGATGTAATCACGCTCCTCTTCCCCTTCATCAATGAGTTCGCTCTCTGCTTCCCCTTCATTCAGCAAATCGTCATCAAGCGCTTGCTCTAATTCGAATTTCTCAAGCGACTCTGGGTCCATGGCAGGCTGCTGACTCCAGTCCTCGCTTTCAGCTTCGGGCTCTGGTTCATTATCCGCTTGCCACACGGCCGCTTCTTCATCAGAGAGCCCGGACAGATCAAGAGGCTCATCGCCATCCGGTTCAGACAACAGAGCGTCCATATTGAGACCACCCACTTGATGGTCGTCATCATCCAGTTCACTAATATCGCGACTATCGCCTTGACCCGCATCACGGCCTTGTTCATCGAAGTAAGACTCGAGCTCACGTTGCTCATCCAGAGCGGCACTCAATGCATCGTCTTCGTCAAACTCGCCAAGTTCATCTAGAGAGAGTGAGTCAAACTCATAGTCTCGGTTGCTGGTTTCTGGCTCTGGCTCTGGCTCTGGCTCTGGCTCTGGCTCTGGCTCTGGCTCTGGCTCTGGCTCTGGCTCTGGCTCTGGCTCTGGCTCTGGCTCTGGCTCTGGCTCTGGCTCTGGCTCTGGCTCTGGCTCTGGCTCTGGCTCTGGCTCTGGCTCTCTGGCTCTGGCTCTGGCTCTGGCTCTGGCTCTGGCTCTGGCTCTGGCTCTGGCTCTGGCTCTGGCTCTGGCTCTGGCTCTGGCTCTGGCATGCTATCGAACGCGGCCTGCTCTTCAGGATCAAGCGGTTCAGCATCTGCTAATGCAGCTTCTTCGTCATACTCTGGCAAACTGGTTAGGTCGAGAAGGTCCTCTTCACTGAGATCGTCAAGATTTTCGCCTTCATCATCGTCTGGCTCGACATCTAGAGCATCGTCTTCTGCTGGCGTCTCTTCTTCGCTGGCATCCTCTGTGGCTTCATCTGCATCCGCAGTTTCATCATCTGCTGGCTCAGCATCTAGATCATGGTCGCCCTCTTCTGTTGGCGCATCGTCTTCGCTAGCATCTTCTGCGGCTTCATCTGCATCCGTAGTGTCATCACCCGCTGGCTCAACATCTAGAGCATCGTCGCCATCTTCTACTGGCACATCGTCTTCGCTGGCATCCTCTACGGCTTCATCCGTATCCGCAGTGTCACCATCTGCTAGCTCGGCGTCTAGATCGTCGTCGCCGTCCTCTGTTGGCGTATCATCTTCGCTAGCATCTTCTGCGGCTTCATCCGCATCCGCATCCGCAGTGTCATCATCTGCTTGCTCAGCGTCTAGATCATCGTCGCCATCTTCTGCTGGCGCCTCTTCTTCGCTGGCATCCTCTGCGGCTTCATCTGCATCCGCAGTGTCATTGTCCGCTGGCTCAGTATCTAGATCATCGTCACCGTCTTCTGTTGGCGCCTCTTCTTCGCTGGCATCCTCTGCGGCTTCATCTGCATCCGCAGTGTCATTGTCCGCTGGCTCAGTATCTAGATCATCGTCACCGTCTTCTGTTGGCGCCTCTTCTTCACTGGCATCCTCTACGGCTTCATCCGTATCCGCAGTGTCATCACCCGCTGGCTCAACATCTAGATCATCGTCGCCGTCTTCTGTTGGCGCATCATCTTCGCTGGCATCCTCTGCAGCTTCATCCGTATCCGCAGTGTCATCACCCGCTGGCTCAACATCTAGATCATCGTCGCCGTCTTCTGTTGGCGCATCATCTTCGCTGGCATCCTCTGCGGCTTCATCAGCATCCGCAGTATCATCATCCGCTGGCTCGGCACCTAGATCATCGTCACCGTCTTCTTTTGGCGCCTCTTCTTCGCTGATATCTTCTGCTGACGCATCCGCTTCGGCGGTTTCCTCAGCTTCGTCACTATCGTCACTGTCTGGCTCTGGTATATCATTTTCGATATCAGTCTCATCACCATCGTCGCTGTCATAAAGCAAGTGCTCTAGTTCAGCTTCATTCGGATCGGTGTCGTCTTCCCCCCAAAGAGCCGGATCATCATCCTCAGCCAGTGGGTCGATATCATCATCCCCTACCACTTCTTCAAGCAGCGCATCCGAGTCTTCAAGGTGAGGATCATCTTTATCCAGCACTTCGTCTAACAGTGCGTCACTGCTCTCATCAAACTCGTCGATATCATCATCGTCATCGTTGATCCAAGCCTCGTCATCAGCCTCTTCTTCATCACCAACCAACTCATCAAGCAACTCGGTGGTGTTATCGAGGGATAGGTCGTCATCGTCGCTATCGTCATCCGATAGATCAATGTCTTGGCTAAGGTCAAGCTCAGGCTCGTCTTCGAGAACCTTGTCAAACAAGGCATCATTTGGTGCGTCTTCTGGCTCCTCAGCAGCCTTGTCTGTGTCTGATGTTGCTTCTTCCGGCTGGTCAGCACCCTCACCTTGTTCGCCGGCTAACAGGGCGTCGATATCATCAACATCGCCGCCATTATCTTCTTCAAGTGATTTTGCCCATTCTGCAGCCAGTGCTTCATCCGCACTCATTTCTTCTTCAGGGGCAGCGTCTGACTCTTCTGGGGTCGACTCTTCTTCGACCGATGGTTCAGGCGTCTCTTCTGGGGGAGCCTCCGCTAGCTCATCCAGCGCTCGCTCCATGTCCTCCAGGCCAATAGCATCATCCCCATTGGGTGCCACGCTCGACTCGTTACCCGACATATCATCGAGGTCATCATCCAAGTCAAGATCGTCGAGATCCGTGTCATCACCGAACATTTGGTCTTCATCGCTACCAAAGTCGTCGGCAATTTCTAACTCATCATCCTGCGGCTCCTCATTGGCTTCTTCCTCTTCAGGATCAGGCACCATGATAACCGGCATATCATCGTCAATCTCATCATGATCGAGCGCCGCTGGCTCTTCGACGTCATCCTCTTGCTTTTTACGACGCGAGAGGAAGAAGAAAATCGCCCCCGCAATCGCAGCGCCAGGCAGAATCGCTAGCATAGCCAGCAATAACGGGCTATCCATCAATGACTCCACCGCTGATGGCGGCTGGGTTTCTTTTGCGACTTTTGCTTGGCGTTGTTGCTCTAAGAACGCGCGGATTTCTTGATTCAATTCAGCATCATTGCCCACTTGCTCTTTCAGCGCAGAAAGCTCGTGTTGAACTTCCGATAAGCGGACTTTGAGCACATGGTTACTTTCTACCAAGCGCGTCATTTCTTGATCAGAGGCTTGCAATTGCGACTGCAAATTCTCGACCACTTGTGGCTGTGGTGACATGTCATCGCTTGACGACTCAGCCATCGAAGATGCATCAGACTCTTCAGTGTCTGATGAAGGAGGCGTTGCTTCAGGACGAGAGGCAGCCGGTTGCTGAGGTTCACGAGGTGCGCTCACTTGGGTGCTAAGTGGCGTTTGCGGGGTTGCCTGTGCTTGCTTTCTCGCTTGGTCGATTTCGAGGCGCGCAACAACATCGTTAGTGCTTTCACGCTGAATTTGCGCCAAGGTGGGCATTAATAAGTTACTGCCAGGCTGCAAACTATGGATATTGTTATCCGCAAACGCATTCGGATTTAAGCGAAAAATCGCTCCCAAGGTTTGATAAACACTGACTTGGTTATTCGGCCGCATTTGCGTGGCAATAGACCATAAGGTTTCATTCGCCCCTGTTGGTCCATAACGCTGCGGTGTCGGCGTATTCACCGGTTGCGGCGCTGATTGCGCCTCAGTGGTCATTTCATCCTGCGGTCCAAGAATACGAATCGCCGCTTCCACAGAAACAGTAGAAAAACTGAAGACAATAAACGCGACCATGGCTAGTAAGACAGCAAGACGCTGACTGAACTTTCCAGTAGTCATACACGTTTCACGATGAGAAGACTGTTCACTTTGCTGTGCGTCGGACACACCCGCACCCCTTATGGCAGAAATGGCCTCACTAAATATCTAACTATATCGGAAGCCATGCTAAAAACTGTAGTTTGATGATATAAAAGTGTGTTGTGCGATCAAACTGTGGGCGCTCGGCCTCAGTTTTACCTTTACGATTACCGGCAATTTGCCGCGACACACCGAGTTCAAAGCAAAAATAGTGCCTAAAAAAATACCCTGTCAATGATGACAGGGTATCATGGCGTCTTGCCATCGTTGCGATAAACACTGTGGCAATTTTACAAGTAATCGCGCACCAGCAGTTCCGCAATCTGCACTGAGTTCGTTGCAGCCCCTTTTCGAACGTTATCCGCCACGACCCAAAGGTTTAAGCCATTCGGTTGGCTAATATCATTGCGGATCCGACCCACTAACACCTTGTCAGTGCCAGTGCCCTCTTTCACTTGCGTCGGGTAGTCCTCCCCCTCGAACACTTCGATATGTTCATGTTGGCTCAAGATTGCCACCGCTTCTGTAGCGTCAATTGGTTGACGGCATTCAATATGCACCGCTTCGGCATGGCCATAGAAAACAGGAACACGCACGCAGGTAGGGTTCACGCCAATCATTTCATCGGCAAAGATCTTCTGCGTTTCCCACACCATTTTCATTTCTTCTTTGGTGTAGCCATTGTCCATAAACTGATCGATCTGCGGCAAACAATTAAACGCGATCTGTTTGCTATATAGCGCTGGTTCAGCGTCTTGACTATTGAGCAGTTTTACCGTTTGTCCGGCAAGTTCGTCGATGCCCGACTTACCGGAACCCGAGACAGATTGATAGGTCGACACGTTAATACGCTCGATTCCCACTGCGTCATAAATCGGTTTCAACGCCACCAGCATTTGGATGGTAGAACAATTGGGGTTAGCGATGATATTGCGGTTACGAAAATCGCCAATCGCGGCCGGGTTCACTTCGGGGACCACAAGAGGGACATCAAAGTCATAACGGAACTGGGAGGTGTTATCAATCACGACAACACCTGCGTCTGCCGCTATCGGCGCCCACTGCGCAGATGCTTGTGCGCCGGCTGAAAACAGGCCGATTTGCACTTGGGTCCAATCAAACTTCTCTACGTTTTGAACACGTAGGCTTTCGCCTTTGAATTTGATGGTTTCTCCTTCACTGCGCTCACTGGCGAGCAGGTGCAGTGTCCCAATCGGAAAGTCGCGCTCTTCTAGGCTATCAATAATCGCGCGTCCAACCGCGCCTGTTGCGCCTAAAACCGCAACGTCAAATGCTTGTGTCATGCTTGCTCCTCAATACTAAAGCCGAGCTTAGCCAGCGACTGTAACCCGAAATCCGTCTGTCCGGCTACTGTGATCGCACTGTACTCACGTCGATCCCAGTAATTTTTTCGTAATTGGTCAAAGGCTGTACGTTGCGCGGGTTTATTATCCCCAGCGCCATGCATTGCGCGACGAAAATCACTGTCGTCCCGACGAATATCGTAGACTAATTGTGTCAATGCCATTAGATCGCTTTGTTGCCATGGCTGCGCAAGCGTCACATGAGGGATGGGGGCCGTCGGTAGTAAGTCACTGGCGTGGGCACGATGAGGCAGGCCAAGGTGTTCGCACAGTGCGTTAAACACCATGGTAGTGCCGCGCGCTTTTCCTTCTAAGCCATAGCCTGCAATATGCGGCGTGGCAAAGGTCAGCTTATCCATGAGGTCCAGATCAACCTCGGGTTCATGCTCATACACATCAAGCACTGCATCCATGTCGCCTTGATCAAGTCGTGCACTCAAGGCCTGATTGTCAACCACAGGGCCGCGCGCCGCATTAATCAATATACTGCCCGCGCCCAATGCCGCTAAACGTGTCGCGTTCATCAAATGGTAGGTGGGGTATTGGCCATCGCGCGTTAATGGTGTGTGAAAAGTCACTACATCACACGATGCAATAAGTGTATCAATATCAACCATTGGACGTGGATCACCGGCATCTTGGCGAGGCGGATCGCACAACACCGTTTTTATCCCTAGCGCATCAAGGCGCTCGGCTAGATAACTGCCCACATGCCCGACTCCCACAATACCGACCGTCCGGTCTGTAATCGAGAATCCTTGTTGTTGGGCCAATACAAGCAGTGCGCTGATCACGTACTCAGCAACCCCAACTTTGTTGCAGCCGGGCGCAGCCGTCGCGTGAATTCCTTGTGCATGCAGGGCGTTAAAATCAAGGTGATCTTCACCCGCGGTGGCAGAGCCGACAAAACGTAACCGAGACGCGCCTTTGACTAGGGCCTGATTCACTTGTGTCACACTTCTTACCATTAATGCATCAGCATCAATCAAATCCGCCGCGCTGATTGCACGTCCGGGTAATGCCACGACCTCACCCAATTGGCTAAACAAGGCTTGGGCATAAGGCATGTTTTCGTCTACAACAATTTTCACGTTCAACGTCCTGTGTGAGTCGGTGCACCGCGTATCGGATGCAAAATGCGAAGGCAATATTGTATCTGGCTCGTCACAAGAAAACACCCTTGCTCAACGGGGGACGGTGGAATTATCGATGGCAGGAACCGGCATAAAAAAACCCGGCCGAAGCCGGGTAAATCCAGGACCTGAAAAGACTATTACCGGCTCTCAACGATAATAGCCCGCGTCTGATGGCAGAATTGCTCTGCAAACCTGGAAAACGAGGGGCGGATTAACCGCGATATTTTTCGATCACCAAGGTCGCATTGGTGCCACCGAAGCCAAAGCTGTTCGACATCACTCGCGTCAGTGCTTGCTCACGCGGTGTAGTGACAATATCCAACCCTTCTGCAGCAGGATCGAGTTGTTCGATGTTAATACTTGGCGCCACAAAGCCATGCTCCAGCATCAACGTCGAATAAATGGCTTCATGCACACCTGCCGCGCCTAATGCGTGGCCCGTCATGGCTTTGGTCGCTGAAATCGCTGGGCTCTTACCTGCGAAAACTTCTTGGATCGCGCCAAGCTCTTTGACATCACCGACTGGCGTGGATGTACCGTGGGTGTTGATATAATCCACGTCGCCGTCCACATCTTGCATCGCCATCTTCATACAGCGGATAGCACCTTCGCCTGACGGGGCAACCATGTCGTAGCCGTCAGAAGTCGCACCATAACCTACGATTTCACCGTAGATGGTCGCGCCACGCGCCAATGCATGCTCAAGCTCTTCGACCACCAACATGCCGCCACCGCCRGAGATAACAAACCCATCGCGGTCTGCATCATAGGTCCGTGAGGCTTTTTGTGGATCGTCATTGTATTTCGTTGATAGCGCACCCATGGCATCAAACATCATGGTTAATGACCAATCAAGCTCTTCGCCGCCACCCGCAAATACGATATCTTGCTTACCCAATTGGATGAGCTCGAGTGCATGACCGATACAGTGTGCCGACGTCGCACAGGCAGAGCTCATGGTGTAGTTCACCCCTTTAATTTGAAATGGGGTGGCCAAGCACGCAGAGACCGTCGAGGACATAGTGCGTGGCACCATGTAAGGGCCAACGCGTTTAACCCCTTTTTCTCGAAGAATATCGACCGCGGCTACTTGGTTAACAGAAGACGCACCGCCTGAGCCTGCGACAAGGCCGGTCCGTTCATTAGAGACGTGTTCAGGTGCAAGACCTGCGTGTTCAATCGCTTGCTCCATGGCAAGATAAGCAAAGCCAGCCGCGTCACCCATAAAGCGCATTTTTTTGCGGTCGATATGGTCGGCGGGGTTCAGTTTGAGGTCACCCCAAACGTTACTGCGCAGTTTCATATCGGCAAACTGCTGAGAGAAGTTAATGCCAGATTTTCCCGCTTTGAGCGACTCCAGCACTTCTTTGACGTTGTTACCAATACTGGAAACAATCCCCATGCCTGTAATGACAGCTCGTTTCATGATTCTTTCCTAGACGTTAATTTCGCAGTGGATGATAGCGTTTTTAAAGCTGATAAGTGGTCAGCTTTCCTTTCAGTCAGTACAATTTCGCTTTTACGACATTTTTGTATGAGGCATTTGTGAGCTCTCCCTCAATTAAACATGCGCAAATCAGTTGGAACGACACTGGCACACCGGTCGCCGACCAGTTTGACGATGTGTATTTTTCTAACGCTGACGGCCTCGCCGAAACCCGCTATGTGTTTTTGGCTCAAAACCAACTCCCCACCCGCTGGGAGACCCACTCATCGCCCCGCTTTGTGATCGCGGAAACCGGTTTCGGCACCGGGTTAAACTTTCTCGCGACCTGGCACGCCTTTGCGCAGTTCCGCCAAGCCCAACCCGATGCGGCGGTCACGCAACTGCACTTTATCAGTTTCGAAAAATACCCTCTGACCGTAGAAGATCTTGACCGTGCGCATCAAGCTTGGCCTGAGCTTGCCCCGTATGCAGAGCAGCTTCGCTCTCACTACCCTGTCCCTTTGGCGGGCTGTCAACGGATCGTGCTGGCACAAGGTCAGATTACACTCGATTTGTGGTTTGGTGATATTAAAGATTGGTTACCACAGGTGCCGACTGGCGCAGCAGGGATTGTCGATGCTTGGTATCTCGACGGTTTTGCCCCGAGCAAAAACCCGGAGATGTGGAATCAAGATTTATTTGATGGCATGGCTAGGCTTGCCCGTGAGCAGTGTACTTGCGCCACCTTTACCGCCGCTGGTTTTGTCCGTCGTGGTCTATTAGCTGCCGGTTTTGACATGAAAAAGGTGAAAGGGTTTGGCCATAAACGCGAAATGCTGGCAGGCCGATTACCCACGCGGAAAACGGCGACCAGCTTTCAACCATGGTACGCACGGACTCCCGCTATATCGGCAGATGATATTGCAGTGATTGGCGGAGGGATTGCCAGTGCCGCATTGATCACGGCATTACTTCAACGCGGAAAACGCGTCACCCTCTACAGCCATGACTCACATCCTGCGGCGGGAGCATCAGGTAACCGCCAAGGTGCCATTTATCCACTTTTAAATGGCAATAACGACAATTTAAGCCAATTTTTTGCTCCTGCGTTTTTGTTTGCTCGCCAGTTTGTTGAGCAACAACACGAGCAAGGGATCGCGTTTGAACACCAATGGTGTGGCGTGACGCAACTGGGTTACGATGAGAAAAGTGCGACCAAGCTGGCTAAAATGACCAAGGGTGACTTTCCAGACACACTCGTCAAGCCAATCGATAAGGCAGATGTGGCTGAGACGGTCGGCCTAGAAACCGGCCATGCAGGCGTATTCTATCCATTAGGTGGGTGGATGAGCCCACAACAATTTACGGCCGCTGTGATTGATGCGGCTATCGCGAGCGGACAACTGCGCGCACATTTTGATTGCCACGTGGATGCACTGAGGCAAGCCGACAATGGCTGGACGCTTAGTACAGCACTTGGTGAGGCTTGGCATCATAATGTCGTAATCGCAAATGGCCACCAATCCGCCCAATTTGGCCAAACACAGCCGATTCCTGTTTATCCAGTGCGAGGTCAAGTGAGTCATGTCCCCACCAATGCTGAGCTGTGTCAACTCAATACAGTGCTGTGTTTCGAAGGCTATTTAACGCCGGTCAATCAAGCAGGAGAGCATTGCTTGGGGGCCAGTTACAGCCGGAATAATGCAGACCTCACTTTCCAAGCTGACGAGCAAACCGAGAACCAACAGCGTCTCACCGGTTGTATTGATACCGACTGGGCGCGTGCCGTGCCAGTTGCAAAAGAAGGACGTGTGGGCATACGCTGCGCCAGTCGCGATCACCTCCCGTTTGTGGGCAATGTTTGCGACTATCACGCACTGGTTACCGCGTACCAAAATCTGCAAAAGGACAAAGAGAAAGCAGGCTCCGTACCTGTCTATCCGGGGCTATTTTGCTTACTCGGCTTGGGATCACGTGGTCTTACGTCCGCGCCGCTTGCCGCGGAAATACTCGCCGCACAATTGTGTGATGAGCCTTTGCCATTACCACAAACGGTGCTCGACAGCCTGCATCCAGGGCGAATGTGGGTGCGTAAGCTGTTAAAAGGTAAAGCCTTGTAACCACAGTTACGAGACAAAACAGCCATCGTCGAGACGATGGCTGTTTACTGTCGGCGCCGCTTATTTCATGCGCGCAGCGGCGAAGACTATTGGTCTTTTTCAACTTGTTGCTGCAGCAAGTCCCACAATGCGCCCACCAAACGTTGATCGCCGGGAGACAATTCACTGGCATTGTCATTAAGGCTGGCATCCACACGCGCTTTGAGCGAGGCAACGTCATCAAGACCTTCCAGTTCGCAGTCTGCAGCGGCAAGAGACACATGGCCACGTAAATAACCACTGGCAAATAACTCATCATCAGAGGCGGTTTCTACCATCTCATCAATCAAGGTCAAAATACGTTCTTCGTAGTCTTGGATCATCATGTCTCTCTTAGCCTGACTCGGGCAATGCAAAATCGTTGGGCGTTAACGGGGCAATGCCGTAAAAGCCTCGCAAGGTATCAGAAAACTGCTTAGCACGCACGGGTAATGCGGGGCTTGTGCTGTCTTCGCTCAGGTAGTCCATCACTTGCTGACGCACTTTGGCAGTAAACGCATGGCGATCTGGCTCGACACCGCTTAAATTGTCGCAACTGACTTGAAAACGAAACCCACAGCTTGCAGACAGTATCCACTCAATCGCTTGTGGCTTCACTTCCACGGCCTCAAAGGCGGCTTGCGTGTCAGCATCACGGCCATCGGGGTGATACCAATAGCCATAGTCTTCCAATTGACGGCGTTTCTCGCCGGCAATGGTCCAATGTGCAATTTCATGTAACGCAGAAGCAAAAAAACCGCGCGCAAAAATCACCCGATGATGTGGGTACGTTGCATCCGCGGGCCGATAAATGGGTTCATCGCCGCCCAGTAAGAGTTCAGTATTGAACGTGCTAAGAAATGTTTGGTTAAAAAGCCGAATTAAGTCGTGATAATCGTGGGTCATACAGCACTTTAATAGGATTAAGTATCAATCAGTAACAAAAAAGACATTTTTAGCGATAAAAAGTAGCATCTCTATTAGCTAAGCCTTTCAATCTAAACACTCTTTTTTATTTGTTCCTCATCACAAATTTGATTGTGTGAGGCCGTTAAGGCCACTACAATGCGCGTCAATTTCTAATCTCAGTATAAGGTGTCGGGTTGTATGTTGTTATTGACGCTTTATGTCATCGGCATTACCGCGGAAGCCATGACAGGTGCGCTCTGCGCAGGCAGAAAACACATGGACTGGTTTGGGGTGATGTTTGTCGCCAGCGCCACCGCTATCGGTGGCGGAACAGTCCGCGATATTCTTTTTGGCCACTACCCTCTCACTTGGGTTGCTAACCCGCATTTTCTCGTAATTACTTGCGTCGCAGGCTTGATTACCCCGTGGATTGCCAGCTGGGTTGCACGCAATTATAAACTGTTTGTCACCCTAGATGCACTGGGCCTTGCCGCCTTCAGTATTATTGGCTGCCGCGTTGCGATGGATATGGGGCTACATCCTCTAATTTGCATGGTTTCATCTCTGATCACCGGTATTTTTGGCGGGCTATTGCGTGACTTAATCTGTCGTCAATCGCCGATGGTCTTGCACAAAGAGCTATATGCCTTGGTCGCCTTTGTCACCGGTGCGCTTTACTTTAGCTTGATTCGTCTCGATGTCGGTGAACTGATTGCGACGGTTGCCAGTTTAGTGATCGGCTTTGGATTTAGAATGGCCGCCCTTCGCTTTGGTTGGTCGTTACCGGTTTTCCGCTTTGAAGCGCCTTCATCGCTGCACTGACCATAAAAAACCGCACAACTGGGTGCGGTTTTTTGGGGAAATCGACTGATTCCAAAACTATATGCTGGGGTTCGCCCCCATTTGGCCACGATGACGCAGCAAATGGTCCATAAGCACAATCGCCACCATGGCTTCAGCAATCGGTACCGCGCGGATCCCTACACAAGGATCATGACGGCCTCGGGTAACCACATCCGCGGACTCCCCGTGAATATCAATGCTTTTTCCCGGCACCGTAATGCTAGACGTCGGCTTGAGCGCTAAATGGGCAACCAGCGGCTGGCCTGAAGAAATTCCCCCCAGAATGCCACCGGCATGGTTTGAGGCAAAGCCGTCAGGATGAATTTCATCACG
Source organism: Salinivibrio sp. IB574 (assembly GCF_001996205.1). NCBI lineage: Bacteria > Pseudomonadati > Pseudomonadota > Gammaproteobacteria > Vibrionales > Vibrionaceae > Salinivibrio > Salinivibrio sp. IB574. Next base: position 16,780 of record NZ_MUFN01000044.1, read on the forward strand.
ATGCTCGCTGCCGCACTGGGTTACCACATCAAAACCATCGCCAATCTCGACCCCTTTCACCGCATTGATCCCCATCAGTGCGTGGGCGATATCAGCATCTAAACGGTCAAACACCGGCTCCCCTAAGCCTACCGGCAGGTTTTCCGCCACTACGGTCAGTTTCGCACCAATCGAGTCGCCGTCTTTTTTGAGCTGACGGATAAGTGTGTCTAACTCATCGAGTTTATTTGGGTCAGGACAGAAGAAAGGATTTTGCTCAACTTGCGCCCAATCAACTGTGTCTATGGTCACATCGCCCATCTGCGCCAAGTAGGCACGGACTTGAATACCGTGGACTTGGGCTAGGTATTTTTTAGCCACCGCCCCAGCGGCAACACGCATCGCGGTTTCACGCGCTGACGAACGACCACCGCCGCGGTAATCGCGGATGCCGTATTTATGATGGTAAGTAAAATCTGCATGGCCGGGACGAAACACATCTTTGATTTTGGAGTAATCTTTTGAGCGTTGGTCGGTATTTTCGATCATCAAGCCGATCGATGTCCCCGTGGTTTTGCCCTCAAACACACCGGAGAGAATCTTAACAGCGTCAGGCTCGCGACGCTGTGTGGTGTATTTCGATGTGCCGGGGCGACGACGGTCAAGATCATGCTGCATGTCCGCTTCCGTCAGCGCCAACCCCGGAGGGCAGCCGTCAATAATCGCGCCCAGTGCGATACCGTGGCTTTCTCCAAACGTCGTCACGCGAAAAATTTGTCCAATCGTGTTGCCTGCCATGCCTTCCTCTGTTTGCCTGATGGGCATTGTTGTGTTTTTGCGTACTTTGTTAGCAATTAACCACAAAGCAGTCAAAGACGCAAAAAAAATCCACCTCTGGTCGTCAGTGCCAAAATAAAAAAAGCCAGCACAAAGGCTGGCTAGAGAAGTATGCGAAGCATGTGTGACTAGTCGCGATAAAGCGCAAATTCCTCAGCACAGGCAACTAAATCCTGACGCGAGATCATGAACACGCCATGACCGCCGTTTTCGAATTCGATCCAATGCAACGGTAGGTGGCCATATTGCTCTTGCATGTGCACCATCGAGTTACCCACTTCACAGATCAGTACACCATCGTCGGTGAGGTAATCCGGAGCATTGGCTAGGATACGACGAACCAGTTTTAATCCATCCGTCCCGGCAGCTAGCCCTAATTCGGGCTCATGGCGGAACTCGTCAGGCAGGTCAGCCATATCTTCTGCATCCACGTACGGAGGATTGCTAACAATCAAATCGTACTTATCTTGCGGGACGTCTTTTAGTAAATCAGATCGCAGCGGGATCACTTGCTCYTCCAAGCCGTGATCTTGGATGTTGATTTCGGTCACTTCCAACGCATCGGTAGAAATATCAACCGCATCGACTTCCGCCTCAGGAAACGCATAGGCGCATGCAATGGCAATACAGCCACTGCCGGTGCATAGGTCCATAATGCGGCTTGGGGCATGCGGTAAAATACCGGCAAACTCTTGTTGGATCAGCTCACCAATCGGTGAACGTGGCACCAAGACGCGCTCGTCAACAAAAAACTCGAGGCCACAGAAATAGGCTTTGTTGGTCAAGTACGCAACAGGGGTTTTATCGTTAATCCGTGCAATGACACGCTCAACAATACGATGTTTTTCACTGGTGGTCAGGCGCGAAAAACGCGTCTCAGACGGGACATCGACAGGAAGATATAAGGTAGGAAGCACAAGCTGCACCGCCTCGTCCCAAGCATTGTCTGTGCCATGACCGTAAAACAGCCCTGCCGCATTGAAACGACTGACTGTCCAGCGCAGCATGTCTTGCAGCGTATGTAATTCGCTGACCACTTCTTCAGTAAAAATCGTATCCACATTGGCCTCCATCGGCTTCATGCAATTTAGGGTCGCCCTTTGACGCGAGGTCAGTACAATAAGCAGCATTTTGAGCTGGCTGAATGTACAATTCAGATTATCACCTCGGGGACAGTTTTTTATGAGCAAAAAACCATCAATAACGGAAGAGGATTTTGCATTATTCCGTGATGCCGTCAAAGGCGCAAAAAAGTTGGAGCAGGATACCATAAACCCGCCACAACGCCAGACGAGCAAACCGCGCAAACAGCAGCGATTCGAGCAACAAAGCCGCGATCATGCCTTTTACTTTTCTGATGAGTTTGAGCCTTTACTCAGTGAATCCGGCCCTATGCAATACGCCCGCCAAGGCGTCTCAAAATATGAGGTGAAGCGCTTGCGTCGTGGCGTCTATGTGCCCGATATCTATTTAGATTTACATGGCATGACACAGATGGAAGCAAAACGTGAACTCGGCGCGATGCTCGCTGCCTGTGTCAAAGACGGCGTCCAGTGTGCCAGTGTCATGCATGGCATCGGCAAAGGGATCCTCAAAGAAAAAATCCCGCTGTGGCTCGCACAGCATCCGGATGTGTTGGCATTTCATCAGGCCCCACTGGAGTTCGGCGGTAATGGTGCACTCTTGGTGTTAATCGACGTTTCCGACCGCTAGCTCCCGAGCCGGTTTAGCCTTGTAGCTCGCGCGGTGACATCATTGCAATAAGCTCGGCCGTATCGTTTTGACCATCGATATCAAGTACTGCCATGGCTGACGTCGAGAACATTGGCGGCTGACCATTTTGCAACCACTCGTTGGTCAAATAGCCCACCAGCGGCAAATGAGATACCACGAGGACGACATTCGGTGCTTCTACGTCAAACATGGCTTGCAGATAGGTATAAACTTGGTCGCTCTGACCATAAGGCGTGATGTCTGGCTCAGTGGCAACCTCACGGGCAGGAAGGTGCGGCGCACAGACTTGCCATGTTTGCTGGGCACGTAAGTAAGGACTTACCAATACTTTATCGATCGTCTCGCCAGCCAAATGTTGACTGAGCCAAGCTGCCATTTGCTCACTTTGTCGCTCGCCATTCGCGGTTAAACCGCGTTCGCTATCGCTTGCAGCAAACGCTTGTGCTTCCCCATGACGCATTATGATCAGTTTCATAGCCAGAAATACTCACAACAGTTATCTGTGATTTAGCCGCATGCTACCAATGTATATCGCAAAAGACCAAAGAAGTGGTTTGCGACTCAGGTCACTGGTAGTCATAATTGAGGCATAACTTGTTTAAACGATATCGAGTTGCCTGTGCATGTTAGCCCAAATGACAATAAGCGCTACCGTTATTTCACCCTGCCCAACGCACTCCGCGTTTTGGCAGTCTCCGATCCTGCGGCACACCGCAGCGCGGCAGCCTTATCTGTTAATGTGGGCCATTTTCATGACCCAGCCGACCGAGAAGGCTTGGCACACTTTCTCGAGCATATGCTGTTTTTGGGCACGGATGCGTATCCGCTAGCAGGTGACTTTCAGCGCTTTATTAGCCAGCATGGTGGTCATAATAACGCGTGGACAGGGACTGAAAACACCACCTTCTTTTTCGATATTCGCCCCAGCCAATTCCGCGCGGCTCTCGACCGCTTCAGCGCGTTTTTTATTTCGCCTCGCTTTGATGCCGATGCTGTCGATAAAGAGCGTCAGTCCGTGGATGCTGAATATCGCATGAAGCTCAACGACGATGTGCGACGCATCTATCAAGTCCATAAAGAAACCATTAATCCTGCTCACCCTTTCGCAAAATTCTCAGTCGGAAGCTTGGAGACCTTAGCAGACAGAGCGGGTCAGTCGGTGCGAGACGATCTGATTGCGTTTTATCACGCCAATTACAGCGCTAACCTGATGACGTTAGCCGTCACGGGCCCACAGCCGCTTGATGAGCTAGAAGCGATGGCACAGCAGCATTTTAGTGCCATTATCAATCACGACTATTCGCCACTGCGC
>NZ_MUFN01000045.1:0-18437 GCF_001996205.1 Salinivibrio sp. IB574
TCGATAATTCCCCCATACCCCCACCATCCTGCGAGGCCATAGCGAGTTTTCAGCTAGTGCCGGCGTTAGGGTTTTTTCTCCTACCTGACCACTACCTTTCATTAGAGATGGGCAAAGCAGATCACGGGGGCGGAGGAAGCGAAGCGCCGCCCGCGGGAGCTGTGCTATAGGTTCGGGTTCCTGTTACACCCGAACTAACTCCGGAATTCCGGACTTTTTTACTTACTCACGCTCTCTTTCAGGTCTTTTTTTGCTTCCGTTAGATACTGATCGAATAGGTAGTTTGCTACTTCGGTCCATTTTACTTGTTTGCCTGTTGCGTAGCTTACTTCTATTGCTGCTCGCTCTAGCTTGAGTTTGGTTTCTTCGCTGACTCGCAGCGAGGTGTATTTCTTGGTCATGTTTAGCCTTTAAAAATACTCTGATTAATATCATCGTGTGTGACAGTGCATTCTAGTATGTATGTATCACATATTTGAACATATAGTTGTATGCATGTATTAAAAGGTGTATTTTGCATTTAAATAAACATACATACATTAATGCAATGTTCTTTATCGACCAGCTATTCATGCAACAAGATTACCCAGATGGAGGGTTGCCTCTTGTCGGYACGCATGTGATTGAACGTGTTGATATGGAGACGGGCGAGCATTTACCTCCCAGTGTTAATCAGAAGGTTTTAGAAGGYTCTTACAGCACTAAGCTAACGATTCGTTGTAACGGCAACCGAGTCCGTGTGGAGGGGAACCCGTCACGTTGGCAACGCATGGATAATCTATTTGGACTTACTCAACTAGATGATTGTGTCGCCATTTATAACCATGTATTGGCGCAGTATGGGCTACCACCATTTACCAAGAACACCAAGCTTAAGCATCGTCAGTCATTACAAGACGTCGAGAACGCTATGAAGACACTACACGCCACACATGACGAGCATCAGTCTATTGCACACCAACTATTAGACTCTGGAGCGGTTAACACTCTACGCCAGGCTAACACTACTATGAGTTATTTCACTATGTGGCAGCATGGCACGGACTTGCGCGACATTCTTAAAGCTAGCCAGTTCTACGAGCATAAGGCACGTCTCAAGTTGATAGGTATTGATATTTCCCGACCATTTGATGTTAGYCGCATGTGCCCAACATTGAAGCGCTCAGAAGTTATTGAAGTAAAACCCCTTTCTATTCCCAGTTGGTACCAGCTGCCCAGAGTGGCGACTACCAACGTTTTACCATTCCATGCATACGCATCATGAGGRACACCATGTTAAAAATTGAGATCTTTGAAGAAGATGAACGCATTCTAACGCGCAATATTCCAGCTAAAGACGATCGTCCAGCCAGAGAGATACGAGAGCAGATTGCTTACGCGCACTTGGGCGGCAAGTTTCCGGTAGAGATGAAGTTACAGATTGAAGAAGGGCAGCCACATTATGCAGCAGGACTTTATACCGTTCTTTCACATGCGCGGGTACTAGCATCGGAGAAGCGACAATACTTAGGGACTCTCTCAGCATACAAGATTTACTTGCCTATAGCAGGCCGACGCAGCTAGCTTCGTTCGTTAAACGCGGTGAAGATGTGTATTTGCTTATTTATCTCGATAGTAGAGCCGTTTTTCCTTTCCTCCGCATTCATGTTGATGACATATATGATGCCGCTTTGAGCTTCTGTCGTGATAATGATGTTATAGGGGCTTAGTATGAGTGATGATTTTCAATGTTATAGCCTCACGCATGAGCAGCGTGTTGAACGCGGTCGGCGTGGATGTCTTTCGTCAGGCCATAGACCGTACACAGATGAAGAGATTTGCTACCTTGTTGATAATTATGGGATTATATCGCTTAAGCAAATAGCGAAAGATTTGGGAAGAACGTATTTTTCTGTTGTAGACAAGCGCAAGAAGCTCGCGCTTAAGCATTTTACGAAGCACTATACGGAAGAAGAAGATAACTTTATTAGATGTAATGCTTTTATACTCACATCTTACCAAATAGCTCGAAAGCTTGGTCGTTCTCGGGCTTCCGTTGCTCAGCGAGCTATGAGGTTAGGCGTTTGTTTGTTGAAAGCTGGCATAGACTCGCCGAAGGCAAAATATCCACAAGAAGATATTGATATGATTCGTGCGTTACGAGATGAGGGATTGTCTTATTACTCTATAGCTCGCAAGTTTGAGATTGATAAGAGCTACATTCGCCAGATTTGTATTCCTGATGTGCGTCTCTATGACGACTCTTATACGTATCATTTGGCTAGGTTACGGCAAGTATCTGGTATTGATTGTCAAAACTAGTGATACCAAGTGCGCATTATGTGTCTTATGTTAAATGACATATCCGTCAGATCAAGATTGGCATCAATAAGACAAGCGCCTGCATTCCTCGTCGATACGTTTTGTCCCCTTCACTGTGTTTACGCGACTATTCAACGTAATTGTATATTTACCATAAAATAGCTAATCACCACTTTCTTTAATCCACTCAGTTCAAATGCTCCGCTTGACCTAAGGTGCTTCAATCTCGCTGTGATAAGCTAAATGATCATCTTTTATGGGGATATTTAGTGTTATCTCAGCAGTTTCCGCCTGTTGACCTTTTTAGGTGCTGCAAGGTTTGCTACAGTTTTGCTAGTTTGTACGCGAACCGTTAAATAAGGGAAAAAATGAGAGCTCAAATAGTGGCTTGGCTATTAGTCGCATTGACCAGCTTCAGTGTGTCTGCCGAGGATGAAGGCGAAGCCAAACAAGCCCCCGCACAACCTAAGTCGTATGCGGAACAAAGTATTTATGACAAGCCATTGATGGAACGCTATGTTATGGATGAGATTCGTAATCTCAGAACAGACTTCCAAGCCCTTGAAAAGCGTATGGTGGTTGAGATTACCGACCGTGAATTAGACGTGGCGGACAAATCACTTAACTATGCCAATGTCACTGTCACCTACTTTTTCTATTTGATTGCGGGCGCAGCATCATTGATCGCCCTAGTTGGTTGGCAATCGCTGCGTGATATCAAGAACAATACCAAAGAACTCGCTGATCAACAGTTATCGGAAATTGCTGAACAATATGAGCGAAAGTTCCAAGCGCTAGAGCGCGATTTGAAACGTAAAACACGTATCATCGCCGAGAATAACAAAGAAATTGAACGGATTAATGAGATCCATAACCTTTGGTTACGCGCACAGCATTCACAAACGCCAGAACAACGGATGGAAATCTACAATGAGATTTTAAAAATTCGCCCTGGTGATCTAGAAGCCCTTACTCATAAAGCGGATGCCGCGATGGAAATGGGTGAATACCACTGGGCGTTGAGTATTAGTAATCGTGTTTTAGAGGTGGATGACAAAAATGCTAACGCCCTCTTCCAGCGTGCTTGTGCTTATGCGCGTCTTGGTGCGGAAGAGCAAGCGATCTCTGACTTGGAAGTCGCAGTCGCGGAAAGTGCTTCGCTGCGTGAGGCGGCTCGTGAGGAAGCTGATTTTGAATCACTTCACGGTAATGAGCGCTTTGACGTGTTGATTGATCCGGAGAGTAATCCTTAGTCAGCATGCTGTACGACAAATCACTGACAATGGGCAGCATACGCTGCCCGTTTTTTATCCACCGGCGAGTTTGACGGTGTGGCCTTTTTTCTCAAGGTGGGCTTTGATTTGATCGCGTTTATCCCCCTGGATCTCGATAACGCCGTCTTTAATCGCGCCACCACAGCCGCATACCTTTTTAAGCTCGGCGGCGAGTAGTTTTAATGCCGCGTCTTCAAGGTCCAGCCCTGTTACTAAGCTAACGCCCTTCCCTTTGCGCCCTTTTGTTTGGCGCTGAATACGAACGATGCCATCTCCCTTTGGGCGAACTGGCTTTTCCGGTGCCTCTTTGATGCGGCCGGTTTCGGTAGAATAAACTAATCGGTTGTTGTCAGACATGGTGTATACGTAATGTGAAAACCTTGGTGAGACTATACCAAAACAAAAAGCGGCTTTGCAGATAAAGCCGCTTATCTTATTGGTTGGTATACATTGAGTGTATTAGGCGCGCAGTTTTTCGCCGTTGCGATCAATATAAAGTTTGAGGGCGGGTAAGGTTCCTTTCATCAGATTTCCCCGAACCATCATGTACCAGCCCTTTTCGTCTTTCTCGGGATCGTCATTCATCAGGCGAAACCCTTTGTACTCTTCAACTTGGCGGGTTTGTTTACGAGCAAGCGCATCAAACTCGGCAGGATCAGTCAACATGCTGGTATCGACCCACCACTCAATCGACTTTTTGACGCCAGTTAAGCTGCCAGACACAACTTTACCGCCTAGCCGCGCACGATACACCTCTTGGATATCACCAGAGCCTTCTACTTTCTCAATGGTGTAACCACGGTGAAAAAGGCGTTGGGTCATAGTTTCCTCCTGATGCCGCTCCCACAACAGTAATCTACCTATTATGAGTTACGAACCTACTAAATTTTTAGACTATTATCACGTTGAGTTCGAGGATTTTCACTCATTTTCAGACCTTGACAGACAGGTGAGTATATAAAGTGCGATATGTTTCAAGTTTCACTCTGTGGTTGATGATAATATAGATCCATATAATTAAAGTTATAGTGCATTATGAAAAAGATCAATCCCATTGATAACAATAACTTAAGTGCGAGCATTCAAAGATTTAATCAGGGCACACTCTCCATTGAAGATTGGGATAGCGTGACAGAATCTCGGTATAGTCGAAACTCACTACTGAGCTATCGAAATGACTGGCAAGTTTTCGTTTCTTTTTGTCAAAGCCAACATGTCACGGCGTTACCCTGCGCAGTGACAACGCTGCGTCGATTTGCGGAACTCACCTCCCAGCAGCGAAAAGTATCGGCGATTCGCCGAATTATTGTCACTGTAGGCTTGGTACATCGCTTACACCGTCAGCGAGATCCGAGTAAGCATCGCGAAGTGAAATATGCCATGGCGCGGTTACTTGCCGCGAAACTCCCAGAAGCAAAAGAAGCCGCACCATTTAGAAAAAGACACCTGTCAGCACTTAGAGAGCATTTCCAATCAAGCAAGCGACTACGCGATATTCGTGATCTTTTGATTTGGTCATTGTGTTACGAGGGCTTACTCAAACGCAGTGAACTCGCTGCTCTCGCCGCAGAAGATGTTCTGTATGACGGCGAAAAAGCCTATGTGATGATTGGAGAGCAACGGGTTGTGCTATCTGAACAAACTGCAGTGACACTCGCCACTTGGCTCGAGTACAGTGGGATCCATCAAGGCCCCCTACTACGACGAATTAATAAGCATGGCCACTTAGGCGACACGCCATTAGACCCCTCTTCAATTTATCGCGTTTTTCGCCGCGCCAGTGACGTGTTAGGGGAATCGGTGGTGTTCTCTGGACAATCACCCCGCGTGGGAGCCAGTAAAGCGCTGGCAAAGCAGGGATTAAGTATCAAGCAAATCCAACATCTGGGTCGTTGGAAAAGTCCGGCTATGCCGGCGCAATATGTCGGCAACCGCGAAGCCAGTGAGCAAGCTAAAGCACGTTACCGACATAAAAAGCCTACAGAGTAGCGCCTAAATCACCCGTTTGCCTGTTGCCTTGCTAATACATTGGGCGAGGTATTCGTGGAAAGGATAACCATGATGTTCTACCAATTTGGGGAACATCGAAATCGGGGTCATTCCTGGGAAAGTATTGATTTCATTAAGTAAGATTTGGTTATCGTCACTCAAAAAGAAGTCAATACGAGACAAATCTTTTAAGCGTAGGTGCACAAACGCTTGACGCGCATACTGCTGAATCGCTTCTACTTGTTCATCCGTGAGGTTTGCCGCTTCAATGTGCGTATTACTGTGACTGCCGTCGCTGTACTTTTCCTCGTAGGTGTAGAAGGTGTCCTCAGGGCAGCTGATTTCGCCCGGAGGGGTGACAATCACATCCTCTCCCATGTGGAATGCAGCGACTTCAAGCTCACGTGGTTTAATCGCTTTCTCGATAAGTACTTGGTCTGAAAACGTAAACGCATCTGCAATTCGCGCGTCTAGCTCATCTTCTTTCGTCACACGGTAGCAGCCCACGCTGGAACCCTGACTTGCCGCTTTTACAAAAACGGCCCCTTGCTCGTCATAAAAAGTACGTGCCCGAGTCAAGCTACTTGGGCTTTGATCGGTTAAAAATACATAAGGTGTGTTCGGAATCCCGAGGGCATCAAACCATAGCTTGGAGGTGATTTTATTGAAGCACACTCGGCTCGCTTCAGGTCCGCAGCCGAGATACGGCAAACCTGTGATTTCTAACAATGATTGAATATCGCCTGTCTCTCCGGGAAAGCCGTGAATACAAGGCACCACATAATGGATTTGGGTGTGTTCTACCTTGCTRCACAGCATGCCATCGGTATCCAAATGGCAGCGCATGCCATCCGCTAAATGCCAACCTTGTTCGGTCATTTCCACTTTATGGACTTTCACTCGCGGCATTTTTGCCAGTTGTGACTCAAGGTACTGAGCCGAAATCAACACAAGACGTGCCATGCACGTATTTTGCTGACTTTTAAGCCATAGTAGACAATTGTTCGCTAGCTTTCATTATCCAAACAGCTTTTATGTCCGCTTTGATAGCCGATTGCTTGTCAATTATACAAGTGAATGCAGCCCATCAGGCGCTCAACTATGCGTTACCCACCACACACAAAAAAGCCGGCAAATCGCCGGCCTGTTCAGCAAATGGGCCGCGCTTAGTTAACGCGCACCATTTGTGGGTTGGACGACCGTTTGATATCCGCAATGGAGCGAACAAATGGTCCATATTGGCGCACTGTTTGTGGAAGCGCCTGAATCGCTTGCTTGGCTGCATCTCGGGTTGGGTATTCACCATAAAGTAAGGTGTACCAAGGCAAACCATCGACCATTTTTTTATTGCTCCAAAGCGGCTGATCGCTGGGTAAGCGTTTAGCGTAATCGCTAAATCCACGATCGTGACTCAGTGCCACAACCTGAATGGTATAGCCCGGCCCTTGTTTCGCGGGTTTTACCGTTTGCTTTTTAGGCGCAGGCTTTGGCTGAGCTTGTGGCATCGTCTCCGCTTTCGCCATCTCTGGCTGTTCGGTCGCACGGGTATCGGTCGACTCAATGGTCTGACTATAAATTTCGGTAGTGACGCCGCCACCGCTGCATCCCGTTAAGAGCGCGGCAACAGCCAATAAGGCCAATTTTTTCATTACAATTCTGTCAGTTATCCAAGTTTGTGTCATTGTGCCCCCGACCTAACAACCATTCAATAAAAACTTAGGTGGCGGCGTAAGGTTTCTGCTGCAGCTCACAGATGGCCACCCCTGCCTGTTTTTCAGTGTATCGTGTTGAATAAATTCTGCTCCGCACAGATCACATTGCGTTAAAAAAAACCGCTGAATTCAAGCATGAATAGATACACTGGCTGACAATCTGTCCTGTTTCTCGGCTTATCATGCCACGCAAAGGGGGAGCGTTATGTCAGGGATTGATCAGTTACTTAAGCCCAAATCAATCGCGGTTGTTGGTGCCTCAGACCGAGCTAACCGCGCTGGGTATGTGGTGACTCGCAACCTGCAATCGGGGGGATTTCAAGGCCCAATCATGCCCGTCACGCCGAAATATCAAGCGGTAGCGGGAATACTGGCCTACAAAACCATCGAAGCACTGCCATTAGTGCCTGACTTAGCTATCCTGTGTACCCGTGGCGAGTACAATCTTAGCCTCATCGAACAGCTGGGCGAACGTGGCGTCAAGTTAGTGATCGTGCTAGCGGCAGGCATGCGCGGGCAGTTTAATGAGCAAGGCGAAAGTCACTTTTCGCGCATGCAGGCTATTGCGGCGCGCTACACCATGCGGGTGCTTGGACCAAACAGTCTGGGGATGATTCTGCCTTGGCTGAATTTGAATGCGTCGTTTGCACCTGTGTCTGCTAATAAAGGAAACATTGCCTTTATTTCTCAATCCGCCGCTGTCTGTACCACGATTTTAGACTGGGCCAAAAATAAGCGAATCGGCTTCTCGACCTTCATTTCACTCGGCGAAGCCTGCGACATCGACTTTCCCGAGTTATTGGATTATCTGTGTCGTGACAGTAAGACCGATGCCATTCTGCTCTATGTCGACTCAATCCGTGATGCGAGACGGTTTATTTCCGCTGCTCGTGCCGCGGCACGTAACCGACGTATTTTGGTGCTAAAAAGTGGCCGCACTCGCGGTGGCTCGGTGGCCTTGGAACAACTGAGCCATACCAACATGGGCCTCGATGCCGCCTATGACGCAGCCATTCGTCGCTCGGGGATGCTGCGCGTAAATAACACTCACGAGCTATTTGCCGCAGTCGAAACCTTGTCACACTCCGTTCCTTTACGTGGCGAGCGTTTGGCCATTATTACCAATGGCGGCGGCCCTGCTGTCATGGCAGTCGATACACTGATGGATTCGGGCGGTAAATTGGCGTCTCTTAGTGAGAAAACTATTGAAGCATTGAATCAGGTATTACCCGCAAGTTGGTCGCGTACCAACCCGATCGATATCGTGGGCGATGCGGACACACAACGATACCAAGCTGCTATCGATATTCTCTTGGCGAGTGATGATGCTGATGCACTGCTTATCATGCATTCACCCTCCGTCACGGCGCCGGGGCTGGCTACCGCGAAAGCCATTATCGCTGCTCTCAAGGAAAATCCGCGCGCGCGGCGTTTTAATATTCTCACCAACTGGCAAGGCGAAGGCGATGACGCCACCGTTGCTCGACTAGCATTTACCCATGCTGGCTACCCGACCTATCGTACGCCAGAAAGCGCCGTTACCGCCTACATGCATTTGGTAGAGTACCGGCGTAACCAAAAGCAGTTGATGGAAACGCCCACGTCCACCGGACAAACAGACTACGACTTGCCGGCAGTTCGCGCCTTTATCGATCAAGCCGAAGATATTGAGCACCTCACTCTCACCACACATGAAGTCCGCCCTCTTCTTGAAGCGTATGGCTTGCACGTCATGTCCACCTGGCTGGCGAGTGATCCGGTCGAAGCGGCGCAAATTGCCGAGCAAGTGGGCTATCCAGTTGCAGTGAAACTGAGATCGCCGGATATCCAGCATAAATCGGATGTACAAGGCGTGATGCTCAATTTGCGCACAGCTGCTGAAGTAGCCAATGCTTCACAAGCTATTTTGGACCGCGTGTCTATGACGTATCCAAACGCACGCATTCAAGGCTTACTGATTCAATCCATGGCTCCCCGCGCCGGTGCGCAAGAGTTAAGAGTGACAATCACGAATGATCCCGTGTTTGGCACCATTATCTTATTGGGTGAAGGTGGTTCGGACTGGGACGTGACCAAAGACGCTGCGGTGGCGATCCCTCCGCTCAATATGGCGTTAGCACGCTATTTGGTAATTGGCGCGATCAAGTCTGGCAAAATCAAACAGCGCGGCTTCCCCGTTTCCATTGATGTGCCCAGCTTGTGCCGCTTTTTAGTGACACTGTCACAGATGATCATTGATTGCCCTGAAATTGACGAACTGGATATTCACCCACTATTAGTCGCGGGCGACGAGCTCACTGTATTAGACGCCTCCCTACAACTGCGTGATTACGCCGGTAGTCAGCATCAACGTTTGGCGATACGCCCCTATCCTAAAGAACTCGAGCAGCAGGTCACCTTAAAAAATGGCGATACATTGCTATTACGTCCGATTCTTCCCGAAGATGAGCCGACCCACAAAGCGTTTGTAGAGCAAGTATCGGAGGAGGATCTTTATCGGCGATTCTTCTCTGACGTGGGTGAACTCAACCATGAGGCCCTGGCCAACCTCACTCAGATTGACTATGACCGAGAAATGGCACTAGTAGCGACCTATACCTCCCCTTCTGGACAAGAAGAAATCTGGGGAGTGGTCCGTTTATTGGCCGATCCTGAAAATACAGAAGCCGAGTTCGCCGTGTTAGTGCGCTCGGATTTAAAAGGCGTTGGCCTTGGCAGTATCTTGATGACTGCGATCATCGATTACGCCAAACAGGCCGGCCTGTCTCGCATTACCGGTATGACGATGCCAGCGAACCGAGGCATGATTGGATTAGCACAAAAGTGCGGTTTTAGTATTGATGTGCAAATGGCAGACGGCGTGGTGGATATGCTGCTGCCACTACATAAAAACCAAGATGCATAAACCGACTACGGCGTATCAATCGGAATGTCACCGGCTTGCAAATAGGGCGCAAGCAGCTTAGGGACTTGCCGCACCAACCAAGATTTCGCATTGCCCATACGGTTGCGCTTCCACGCGAGTCCCATCTTTAACTCGAAAGGTGTGCTGCCCTTCAATAGCTTAAGGCGACCCGCTTTCAAGTCATCTTGAATCCAAAACCACGGTAAAGTACCAATCCCCTGACCTGCCAATATCGCTTGATACTTATCATGCATCGAGCTAACGGTTAAACGCGGTTGATCTTCCAAGACATTATAGGTAATAGGCTGCATGCCGCGTGCGGTATCGGCAACCGCGACTCCCCGATAACCAGCCCGAATATCTGGATCGACAGGTCGCGCTTCTTTATGAATGGGATGGTCAGGCGTGGCAACCCAGTACGCACTCATTTCGCCCAAAGGCTGTACCTTGATCCCTTGAGGAACTGACGCTGGGATCGGCGCAATCAGCACATCTGCTCTATCTTGCGCGAGAGATTCCCAGCACCCGGCAAGAATTTCTTCTGACAGTTTCAAACGCGTGCTGCTTTTATTGGCGAGACGCTCAATGAGCGGGAAAAAGAACGCACTTTTAAACAAACCGTCGTAGGCAAGCCGAATTTCGAGCTCCCACCCATGAGCTAGCGACGCCGCATCGGCAATCATCTCATCGGCCGCGTTCAGTAATAAGCGTCCGCGCTCTACTTTATTTCCTTTCAACAAGAACTGTCATACAGTAAATGAGAGGTGACGATGAGACTAGACCGGATTGAAATAGCAGGCTTTCGTGGCATTAAGCGCCTGTCACTACAAGTTGATGAACTCACCGTTCTAATCGGTGAAAACGCGTGGGGTAAATCTTCCCTGCTCGACGCATTGGAAATCGCTTTGCATCCTAGTGGTGATCGTCCTAGCTTCAAACGCTCGGACTTTCATGTTGACCACACCCTAGGGATTGCCCCTGAACAACAATTTCAAATCGTACTGCGTTGGCAAGAAAGCTTTGCTGGCGAACACAAAGCACGCCGCTATCGACGCTTTAAGCCGGTGTGGAATGGCGAGCATGAGGGTTGCCGTACTCTCGATTATCGCTTGAGCGCCACCACAGAAGAAAGCAAAGTCCATGTACGTCGCGAGTTTCTATCCAGTCAGGGCGATGTCATTCAAGATATCGAGAGCGATGCGCTGGCACAGCATCTCATGCAGATCCACCCTGTGGTTCGGGTACGCGATGCAAGACGCATGCGGGTCCCCGGACAAACAGTAACTAAAGACAATACCCGCCTTGAGCAACGGCTCGACAATACCTATCGCCGATTGTTAATGATGCCCGGCCACGTTAATAAAGGAGAGATTAAGAGCGGGCTACATGCGATGCGGCAACTGCTGGATCATTACTTTGCCGTACAAGAGCACGATCGCCCCCCTTACCCCATCCATGCCCCCGGAGCGTTAGCGTTTACCCATAATCAAATGCATCCCTTAGAGGCGGTGGCTAACAATACCTCCAATCAAAGCCACCTTATCCTGATGGGATTATTAAGCGCATTTGTGCGAGCGCGAGGGCCAAAGCAGCTTAAGCGCAATGCGCGACCGATCATGGTGTTTGAGGATCCCGAAGGTCGCCTGCACCCCACCTTATTGAATCAAGCTTGGCGCCTAATTCAATTGATGCCGATGCAAAAAATACTGACCACTAATAGCGGTGATCTTTTGGCGGGGGTTCAACTTGACCATATCCGAAGATTGGTACGCCATCCGACCGAAACACGCAGCCATCAAGTGCCCACGCAGCTGTTAAGTAAAGATGAACGCCGTCGCGTTACCTTTCATGTCCGTTTTCATCGCCCCAGTGCCTTGTTTGCGCGCTGCTGGCTGTTGGTTGAAGGCGAGACGGAGATTTGGCTATTTAATGAGCTCGCTCGCTTGCAAGGTTATGATCTCGCTGCCGAAGGCGTCCACTTAATTGAATTTGCACAAAGCGGTCTACGTCCACTAATCAAAACCGCCAAAGCCTTGGGGATTGAATGGCACCTAGTCGCCGATGGTGATATGGCCGGGAAGAAGTATGCCGCAACAGCGCGCGGACAGATTGAGAATCAGCCGGAGGGCGTCAGGCTTACCGTCTTGCCGGATAAAGACATTGAGCATTTCTTGTATAACAACGGCTATGAGCCTTTGTTCCGAGATATGGCTGGGATGACAAGCCAACAGCCTCACATGAATGACAGGCGCATCATTACTAAGGCACTCAAGCGTTATGCCAAACCCGATGCCGCGCTCGCGATCATCGCCTATACCGAGAATGAATTGAAAGCGCCGATCCCTAAGTTGCTTCGGTGGATCTTGCAACGTGCGATCGGCTTAGCCAGAGGGATGGGCTAATTAGCCCTCCTTGTTTACACGTTGGAAAAACAGCGTCACTTTCCCGACTTCAACCCCCCATTTGCGCATCGAGGTGACATTAAATAAATGGTCTGAATCTTGTCGGAACATCCAGTCGTCAAAGTGCAGCTGATACTCGCTGTCACCAACAGGCACAACCAAATCATAGCGCCAATTTAACGCATTCCCTTCTACAACGCCTGTCGCAGTGCCCACGATATCACCGGCGGTTCCTGAATAGGTCCCTTCTGAGTGGCGGGTAATCGTCCAAACACGCGTTTGGGTCTCGCCATCGTCATACACAAAGGACTCGTCGAGTGTCAGTGTATCGCCATCCACAGTGCCAATGATATCTACCTCAAAACGTCGGCGTTGCTCACCAGAAAAATCTTGCACCATACCCCACGCTTTTATGTGTCCTTCAAAATACTCAAACAAGTCAAACGCAGGAGTACGTGCTTTATAGTCCTCAATGTCCGCTGAACACGCCGTCAACAGAAGCGCCGCTACGGCGAGCAAGGCCCACTGAATACGCTGCCGGATCTGCCTCGTCGGTAGAATCATGATGGATCTCCTAATAATGCTTTGCGGTGATCGGGGTAATCGGTATTTTCTGATAACCAAATGGCCAAGAAGGCGTCGGCCAATGCCGTATCGGTCAGGTTAAGTGTTGGCTGCCAGTTTTGGTCCGCGCGTTGGTAATAAAATGTACCGCCGGTCTGAGTACGGACAAAAGCGAGACGATCGTTCTCCTTGATATCGCTCCAAGCTGGCGAGATTTTTTCCAGCCACACTGCGCGTTGTGATACAGAGAACCCAAGGTGCTGCCACTGATCGTCCGTCGCTTCCATCAGCCGTTTGTCGCTGATATCTCGAGCATAGGTAATCACCAATGCATGTGGCTGTTGTGGTTGATACTCTCCGTCAGGCGCACGCAACTCGGAGCGATAAATCGTCCACCAGCCCCATGTGAGTGTTGCCTTGCCAACTTGAGGCCAAGATTGCCATGCATTCTCCATCGTAGGAGATGCCGTCTCGGCAGAACTCGGCCACGAGAGGATTAAGGTAAGCCAGCCCACGAGCAGAATAGCTTTCATCACTCACCTCCTGAGGCCAACGTCGTTGGCTGTGTTTTTTCTACCAGCCAACGTATGAGGTGGATAAGGATCACACTGTACACCGCCCAGACTGCGACTAGAACGAGACTTGTGGTGAGCCAAGGTTGCGGAAAAACAATCGCGCCAAGCCGTTCTCCAGCAACATAACTGCTCGCGCCACCCAAAGCGCCAATCAGACTCATCGTCCACAAAGAATGGGCGAGAATAATCTCACGCAACAACCAAACGAAGGCGCAGAACCCGCACCAAAGTAGAACCAGCCACACCGGCATCCACGCTGATGCAGGTTCAGTGGCAAGCCAGCCAAAATGGATTAACAGGTTATCACCGACAAGGCCTATCGGCGTTAAGGTGATGATCGCCCAAAGGACGTCGCGCTGATAGAAAATCGCCGCGGCAAGCATGGCGACCAGCAACCACTGGGTGCTACTTTGCCCCAGCGCCGCCGTGAACCAAAACACGTTAAAAAGCAGGGAGATCACCACAAAGCGCATGATGTTAGGCCTCACGCCAAGCAGGGCGACTAAACAGCAACTGCACAGCACTGATGGTGCGCTCGCGGAATCCCCCCTCGCAGTAGCAGAAATAGTATCGCCACAAACGCGCAAAGCGTTCATCATAGCCAAAGGTTTGTAGCGTATCTGCGTTTTGGTTAAAGCGCTGATGCCAGTCGGCGAGTGTATTGGCGTAATCGATACCAATATCTTTTAAATCACGCATCACAAAATCGGTTTGCGCGGTAAAATGATCCAGCAATACATTCACTGATGGCAAGAAGCCACCAGGAAAAATGTGCTTTTGGATAAAGTCCACATTCCGGCTGTAGTGTTCATAGCGCTGATCGGCAATAGTGATGGCTTGAATGGCCATCAGTCCCTCAGGTTTGAGTAACGATTGACACTTTTTCACAAAGGTATCGAGATACTCTTTACCCACCGCTTCGATCATTTCAATCGAAACGAGCTTATCGTACTCACCGTCAAGATCGCGATAATCTTCTTTTAACAAGGTGATTTGGTTTTGCAGGCCCGCTTGTTCGATCCGAGCTTTTGCCCAAGCAAACTGCTCTTCCGAAATCGTCGTAGTGGTGACGCGGCAACCATACTCTTTGGCAGCGTAGATCGCCATTGCTCCCCAGCCCGACCCAATCTCAATTAAGTGATCCGATGGTTTGAGCTTGAGTTGCCGACAAAGGCGGTCCATTTTCTCCACTTGTGCCGCTTCCAAGCCCACGGTGTTCTCAGTATAGATAGCGCTAGAATAGAGCATCTGCTCATCAAGAAAGTGGCGGTAGAGATCATTACCCAAATCGTAATGCGCGGAAATATTACGACGTGCGGTGTCTTTTTCATTGCGGTTTCGCCAGTGTGCCATCTTGTTGCCAAGATTCACCAACCAACCGGTGTGTTTTTCAATGCGATCGATGGCAGGTAGGTTGCGAGCAAAGACACGGATCACATCGGTCAGATTGGGAGATTCCCACCAACCATCCACGTAAGCTTCAGCGGCGGCAATACTTCCACCGGTCAACATACGTGTGTAAAAGCGCGGATCGTGGACGAGCACAGAGGCATGAAGACTAGCTTGTGGATCACCACATTGTAAGGTTTGCCCCTGCTCGTCGACCAAAGAAATACAGGCATCTTTAACATGTGCCAGTAACGTGTAAACCAACTGCTTAGCATAATGCTCTTTGCGTGTCAGCGTGCGTTGAGTTTGAGAAACGTCCGTCGCAGACATAATTACTCCTTCTTCGCACCTGGGTGCGGATAAAACGGTGCGCCCTTTATCCATAATTTGAGCGCCTGCCAATAAATACCAATGAGAACTTTTACTGTCTCGATCGGGGTTCGGATCAATAGTTTATTGAGGGTTTGCGTGGTAAAGGGACGCCGCTTCATGCCTAACGTGGCATCAAACTCTCGATCATCTCGGTGCGCTTCTAAATGCACATGCACACGTTCACCTAGCGGCTTGAGTCGCCAGTGATACCGTTGCTCAATCGGGTTGAATGGCGAGACATGAAAGGCTTTATCATGCTGCCAGCGCTTCCCCGCTGGTATCGCATAAAAATGCTTTTCTTCCCAAGGGGTATTGCTCACCTCAGCCAATACATACCGCCACTGATTATCTGTGTCATAGATGTAATAAAGGTTCACGGGACTAAAGTACACGCCCAAATAGCGAAGTTGGCACAATGCGTAGACTTTGCCGGCAATGCGCTCACCGGTTAGCGCATAGAGTTTATCGAGACAAGCCGCTTTGGTGTCCGACTCCCCCGCGAAATAGTCGGCATGATGAAAGGCGGCGAACCCCCACTTCCCGAGTCGAAAGCCGCGCACACGCGCCGCTAGTGTGCTTAGCTCATCCAAATCAATCAGCGGCATAAACACGGGATAGTTAAAGGCGTGTTTGATCGGCGTAAAGCGTCGGTGTCGAACCTGGCCGACATAAAGCCCGCTTTGAAGTGATTCTGCCACTGTACTCACTAACTCATTTCCTCAACTACATCGAGCGCACTGCGCACACCATCTTCATGGAAGCCGTTGTACCAGTAGGCGCCACAGAACCAGCTTCGTTGCTGGCCATTAATTCGATGGCGCTGTTGCTGCGCGGCGACGCTTTCGGTATTAAATACCGGATGCGCATACACAAACTGCCGTAAAATCTTACTCGGATCGATTCGATCCGTTTGATTTAGCGTGACACAGAAGGTTTCAGGCGCCTGAATTGACTGCAATATATTCATATTGTAGGTCAAAGCTGCAGGTTGCGTGTCTATATCTTCTGACACGGACAGATGATAGTTCCAGCTCGCCCATGCCCCTTTGCGAGTGGGAAGTAATGAGGTATCGGTATGGAGCACCACCTCGTTATCTTGATACGGAATTGCGCCTAACACTTCACGTTCAGCTGTTGAAGGATCGGCTAGCATCGACAGGGCTTGATCGCTATGGCAAGCAAAAATGACATGATCGAACTGATACTCGCCACTCTCTGTGGTGAGCACAACGCCGTGCTGGTGACGTGTTACTTGCCTAACTGGAGTGTTTAATTGGATCTTTTCAGCAAACGCTGGGGTGAGCTTTCTAACATATTCACGCGAGCCACCCGGAATGACGTACCACTGCGGGCGATTCGTAATATCCAGCAAGCCGTGGTTTTGGAAAAAACGGAGGAAAAATGCCAGAGGAAATCCGCGCATATCTGAAAGTGTGGAGGACCATATTGCCGCCCCCATCGGTAAGATATAGTTTTGACAAAAATAGTCGCTAAACCCGTGCTGGTTAAGGAACTCCCCTAAGGTGTGCATAGCCAATGTATCTGACACTTGGCCGCGCTGATGAGCCTCACGCGCCAAACGGTTAAAACGCATAATCTCGGCTAAGAAACGGTAAAACCGAACATTCACCACATTACGTTTTTGCGCGAACAGCGACGCTAAGCTATGTCCGTTGTATTCCAGACCATTTTCATCGTTACGCACACTAAAACTCATCTCAGAAGGCTGTCGACCTACACCGATTTCTTCCAGTAAACGTTCATAATTCGGGTAAGTACGATCGTTAAACACGATAAAGCCCGTGTCGATCGCATAGCCATGATGTAGGGAGTAAGGCTATAATTTTCAGGAAATAGGTAAACTTACGCGGAAAGTGAACTTCTGCTTTGCGTTTCTCAAGCCCTGCTTGAATGGCCGCCGACGCTTGCTCGACAGTCACGCGCATCGGCATGGCGAAATCGTTTTTATCTGTTAGTGGCGTTTTAACAAACCCAGGCGAAATCAGTGACACTGTTACCCCTTGATGGGCGAGATCAACCGATAACGTATTGGCGAGATAGCTGATAGCAGCTTTAGACGCGCCATATGCCTCTGCGCGAGGTAAAGGCATGTAACTCGCCGAGGAACCAACGATCGCCAAATGGGTACCCGGCACAAAGCTTGCCTGCAAGGCTTCGATACAATTAAGGACGCCAAACACGTTGATATCGAATACGCGTTTAAACAAGGGTACATCGATTTTTCCGTAGTCGATGTATTCACAGGTACCAGCATTTAGGATCACCAAATCAGAGCTTGCTGATAAGGCACCGAGCGCTTGGTGGGTTTGATCCCTGTCTGTGGCATCAAACACTAACGGCTCGAGAGAAGCATGATCGCGCTGCATCGCATCTAGCTTGTCTTGGTTACGGCCACACGCAATGACGCGCCACCCTTGGCGTGCATAGTCTCGCGCTAATTGCTCGCCAATCCCCGATGTCGCGCCAGTAATCACAACCTGTTTCATTGTCCTAACCTCGCTTTTATGTAAGTGAGTAGTCGACCCATCAACGGCAAGGCCTCATAAATCATTTCGCCCATGTCAAAATAGTCGCGGTGACGACTGATTCGCCCATCCGTAAACGTCAAATGCGAGCAACCATGCACCTGTCTCGGTCTACCTTGTTGTACACGCGGATGGGAAAACGTCATGGTCCACGTCACGAAAGCATCATTGTCCCTCGCCGTGGTATGGTGAATGTCAAACTGACAGCTAGTAACGTTTTGATACAAGGAAGCAAAGTACGCTAGAAACGCAGAGAGCCCTTCAATACGGTGTGCTGGGTCGATAAACACAATGTCTGGGTGGTAAATCGTTTCAAGCGATGCCAAGTTGTCTTTACCGAGGGCCTGATAAACTTGCGCAAAGCGCGCCACCTGAGTTTGAACGCTCTCGATCTCCATTATGCAGACT
>NZ_MUFN01000046.1:0-22667 GCF_001996205.1 Salinivibrio sp. IB574
AATAAATGGCTTTTGCAATCGTTATCATTCGAGCGCRTTAATAATAAAAACTAATCTATATTAAATGACAATTTAATATGTAGACAAAATTATCCATAAAAAACAGAAAGTTCGCCACTCGTCTTTTCATGTTTACTATCACAGTTTTTATGTCTAAAAATAATAATATATTGATTTCATTAATCACTAAAACTAGTGTCCGCTCGCCGTTAAAGAACTATTCCACTCGGCAAACAAAACATAAAAACAAACAACGTAGAGTAATTACAACGAAAAGAATGATCACATTGTTGGCTATCGCTATACCATTATCCGCTTCCGCGGATGATCAACAAATAAATACCTTTATGACGGAATTCCATCAAGACCCCCAAAAGGTCATGAACGCACTTCCTCCGAAAGGGGGCGACAACTATCAAACCCCTGAAGCTAATGTTGTAGAGCGCTTTCGAGCAAGGATACGTGATGACATTATGGCGCGCGCAGTTGGCACACCGCCACCATTAGACCTTAATGATCGTATTATCGAGCCCTTATCAAACATACGCTTGTATAATGATAACCCCGCTCGCTTAGTTGACGCAGGAAATAATTTAATCCGTAATTTATCAGTATTAAGCCAGCAAGCACCGATTAGCAAAAAACTGACAACACAGCCATGGTCAGATACCTATTGGCCATTATATTCAGGTGCCGCGGCATGGCGCTATGCAGACCGAGAGCTTTCCGCCTCTAATTGGCAAAGTTATTATGACTTCTCTCATACTATCAAGCCCGTTAATACTTATCCTGATCATCAACGTGATTTGCTTTCCCCCGCAGAAAAGTATGATTTATTAGTAGGCGACGCGAACTACACATTAACCAAAAAGTCGTGGGATTCTGGAAAAGGTTACTTCGAGTCACAAGGGCATGTAGAAAAATGGATGGGACTATGTCATGGCTGGGCTGCAGCCGCGTACATGCTGCCTCGCCCCAAACAATCTGTTTCTGTACCGGACGCGAATGGCGAGATGTTAAAGTTTTATCCCTCAGACATTAAGGCATTAGGAACCTTACTGTGGGCGGAGGCCCCTTTTGACACCAAATTTATTGGTGGTCGGTGTAATATCAAAAATCCACAAAAAGATGAAAATGGCCGGATTATTGAGCCCGATTGTGTCGACAACAACCCGGGCAGCTGGCACTTAGCGGTGTTAAATCAAATCGGCATCACGGGGCGCAGCATGATCATGGACGCGACCTATGACTATCAAGTTTGGAACCAACCGATTCTCGGATACAAACTTACCTACTTTAACCCACAAACTCACCGCTCTTCGAATGATCCCAACAAGGTTAAGATCCCACTAACCCAATATAGAAAAGATAAGTTCGCGAAATACCGTTCGAGAAGTACGCAGTCGATAGTCGGTGTGCAAATGGTGGTCGACTATATGGTTGAAACCAATCCTACTCATCGTGAGAAAGATGTTCCAACATTCGATGGCGTCTCTCGAGTCACTTACTACTACGACTTAGAGTTGGATAAACAAGGCGATATCATTGGCGGCGAGTGGTACCAGAACCGTCATCCTGATTTCTTGTGGACACCGACTCCCAATGCCATTGCTAAATCTTACTATGATGGACAAGGTTCATGGCGTATTGATCAGCCCGTCCCCAAGAGCTGGCAGCGTCAGGCACCCCATGCATCACGTTACTCACAGCCTATGACCGCTGTTGTTTCAACGCTCTTCGATGCATCGGCAGGCGCACAAACGCCCACTACATTGTGGCAACAGCTTGTGACCCAAGACAACCATTGCCTCGACGTTGAGTCGAGCAGCAACCATCCCGGCGCAAGCGTATTTGGCTGGCAATGTCATGGTGGTAGTAACCAGCAGTGGCAATTAACCCCTGAAGGAAAACTCATGAGTAAAGTGGCACCAGATTTATGCTTGGATCAGCAAGGTGTACAAATCAGCATGGAATCGTGCGCTGACACCCCGAGCCAAACATGGCGATTTGAGGGTGGGCAAATGAAAAATGCGTTAGATAATGCGTTGAAATGGAATGCAAATACATGGCGAGTTGAGGCTGACATCAAGGGCAGTCAGTGGGAATGGCGCTAGCCTCTAACTCTCCCCCTTAAGTCACAAACGGCGAGCTTTATGCTCGCCGTTTTCGTTTGTTTGCTTTATGCCTGAGTCAGTGTTTGCCACAGCGCCTGCCATGCGTCTGGGCGACGATAGTATTGGCTCACTGTGATGGCTTGCCATTGACCGTTTTGCTCCACCAGCATGGATGGAAAGCCTCGTAAGCCATGCGCTGCCATCAATTGACGGGTTTGATTTACCTCGGGCATCACGTCATTTTCGGCACGATTCATCGCCTGTTGCCAAGCCTCTGCTTCTATCCCCATCTCACTGGCAAGCTCTGCGAGCGTGTCAGCGTCATAGACGGAGCGACCTTGCTGATAATGGCCCCGCTGGATGCGTTTCAGCATCTCCGCGCCCTTACCATCAAGCTGCTGAGCAGCGAGAATAGCTTGCGCGGTCATAAAGGAGTCCAAAATTACCGGCTGATCGCTTGCTACGCGGTCAAGATAGGCTTGACCAAATGTCTGTCCGGTTTGATCGGCAATGGTTTGATCTGCCGCCAAAATGTGTTGACGAAAGCTGTCTTCAATCGGCGCACGCTCACGCATACCACCCGGATGAAGCTGCAAGTTAATCTCAGAGTTGTTGCTCAGGCTTTCAATCAAGGTGGCGGCGCCAAAGCACCAGCCACACATTGGGTCAAAAACATAATGGACGTTTACCATTCCATCTCTCCCATATGTACTTTGCCACCAATTTCCAAAGCCATCGGCAAACCCGCTTTCGGATATTTCGCTTGCATGGTTTTAATCAGTTCAGCACTGTCTTTGCTGTTTGCTTTCGCCTCGGCAAAGTCTTGCAAATACTGCTGGGCAAAGGCGATGGTGTCAGCGTTTAGCGCCGTCCCCGCAGTCATATGTCCTGGGATCACCACGTTAGGCTTCAGTGCTGCCATTTCTTCTAGTTGTGCGGCCCAACCTTCACGTGCTTGATCAGATTGTGCGTCTGCCATCCAAAGGTGAACATTGCCATACACAGCGACGTTACCAAGGATCGCCTTGTTGGCTGGGATCCAAAGATACGGACGATGCGCCAGCTCGCCTTTCGCGCCACGAATTTCAATTTTACGGCCATCCAATGTCAATGATGAACGGGTATAAGCAGCGGGTACCACAGGGTTTTGCGGGGCATTGTCACCCATTTTTGGGGCCCAAAATGCCATTTTTCCGTCCAGTTTTTCTGCAATCGTGGCGCGTACGGCCGGTGTGGTGATCACCTTGGCATCAGGGAACATGCCGTGCAGCACTTCCGCACCAAAGTAGTAATCTGGGTCGGCTTGGCTGATAAAGATGGTGGTCAGCTCTTTCCCAGAGTCCAGCACTTTAGCGGCAATACGCAGCGCGTCTGCTTTAGTAAAGCCCGTATCAACCACCATGGCTTCGGTTTCGCCATACACCAAGGTTGAGTTTACGTGGAAGCTGTTACCATCCGCGTTATATACGTCTAAGTTCAAGGGTTCAGCATTATTTGCTGCCATTGCGCTACCAGTCAGTAATAAAGAGGCAGCTAGGGTTTTTATCAATTTCATCGTCGTGCTCCGTTGTTTTGCATTCGGTGTTGAGATGCTGTGCAGTTTACGGGCTCGACTTGTTCAGATATATAGCTAATAATTTACATCATTATTTCATAATTCGAGCATGCAAACGGGTCATCCCGCCTTACGAACGGGTGGCTCTTAAGCATAGATGAGATTGACATGGACACACTGACTGCCGCCCGCGTATTGATTGATGTAGCCCTTACGCAAAGTTTTACCGCCACTGCCGAGCGGCTCGAGATGTCGCGCCCCATGGTGACTCGCCATGTGGAAGCGCTGGAAGACTGGTTAGGCGTACGCTTATTGCAGCGCACCACGCGCAAAGTATCGTTAACCTCCGCCGGCGAGCAAAGCTTGCCACAACTGGAACAATGGGTTGAGCAAGCCAATGCCCTGACACAGCAATGGCAGCAAGAGACGGGCTTGACCGGCAAAGTACGGGTGGCCACCAGTATGTCGTTTGGTTTTGCGCAACTGATCCCCGCGGTAAAGCCTTTTATGGCCGCTCATCCCGGGGTCGATGTGGATATTGAGGTGCAGGATAAAGCAGTCGATTTGATTGCGGAACGGGTTGATATTGCCATCCGTATTGCGTCCAACCCAGATCCTTCCCTAATTGGTCGCCCGATCGCCACGTGTGATTCCGTCTTGGTAGCGGCACCGGATTATTTATCCGCCCATACACCCATCCGCTCACCAGAAGATCTCACCGCGCATAGCTGTCTCAGTTACAAACAATTTGATCGGCCAATTTGGCATTTAGACAAAGGTGAGGAACACGCCGCGGTTGAGGTGCAAGGTAAGCTATCTGCCAACGAGGCGACCACCTTGCTCAGTGCCGCCATTCAGGGCATGGGCGTGAGCATGCAGCCAGTGTATTTGGCTCATAGTGCCATTGCGCGAGGTCAGCTGGAGGTGGTGCTCCCCGATTGGCAACCCAAAGCGATGGATATCTACGCCTTGTACCCGTCACGTCGCAACCAACCACCGGCGGTGCGTGCATTGCTAGATGCGCTGATTGCCCACTTCGCAGATAGCGAGTGGGCACCGGTTGCTATTTAGCCAGCAGAAAAAATTGAGTGATGAGAGAAAAAGCGGGCCGGCTTAATCAGACGATTTTGCTTGCGCGGCATGATAACGCTGCGCTTTAACTAGCCATTTATCAAGCTGATTGGCAAAGGCTTGTTTTTGCTGCGGACCAAGCGGAGCAGGCCCGCCGGTGTGCACACCGCTACTGCGCATGGTTTCCATAAAATCACGGATATTAAGTCGAGCACGGATGTTTTCTTTGGTCAGCAATTCACCGCGGGTGTTAATCACCATCACGCCCTTTTCAATCACTTCATCCGCGAGCGGAATGTCTTGGGTGATCACCAAATCGCCCGCTTCTGCCTCGGCAACAATTTGGTTGTCCGCCACATCAAAGCCCTTTTCCACCTGACGTGCGCTGGCATAGGGCGACGGCGGTAAACGAATAAACTGGTTGGCAATAAAGGTGGCTTGAATGTGTGTTCGGTGTGCCGCGCGGACTATCATCTCGCGCATTGCGACCGGACAAGCGTCCGCATCTACCCATATTTGCATGCTGGTTCTCTTAGCGTTAGCGTCAATGCCTGCATTAAACCCCAATTCACCGCAAAATGAAACGTTACCCCTGCGTCGTATTCGTGTTTAGCTCGGGCACGCAGATAGTTGTCGGTCTTGGTTGCCCACTCTCAAACTGAGCCAGCCAAGCCGTTAAGCATGGCATCACACCATCGGCGAACGCTGCCTCCCCCTGCCACCAAATCCGTGCCAGTGTTAACCAGCGGTGACGCTTACTGTGCGCATTGGCGATGTTGTCGGTGCGCAGTAGGCTGTGATCGGCATGTTCAAACACACGCACGTGATAAAAAGGCAGCGGCGCGTTAGCAAACAGTTGATGATAGGTTGAAGCGGTTTTATCCGAATCGACATAAGCATCCTGCGCACCAAACAACGCTAATATGGGCACGTCGAGATCGGTAAAATCCGCGGTCACATCCGAGGCCCAATTACGTTGTACAAATTTCCAGAAGGCCTCGCTCATGGGCGCTTTGTCATCCTGATTTATATGGTCTAGATACTGCTGATACGACGCGCCGGATTGAATCAAGGCATCCACTGTCGCCTCCGCGGCTTGCTCAGTCGCACTCTCTGACTCACTGTATCCGGTGGCTAATCGCCGTTGACGTCCAGAATACTGGGATTGCGCCATCCAGTTGACTGCCCCGCCGACACTGATCAAAAAGTCGATGTTTTCTACTTGGTGCGCCACCTTGGGTATCACCCAACCAGCTTGGCTAAAGCCCATCAACCCCAGCTTGCCATCCTTTAGCCCCAAGGTTTGGCGCAAATAGCGAATCGCCGCCGCGACTTCATTGGCGCGATCTTGCATCGATTGCGACCGCCAATCCCCGCTGGAATCCAACACGCCCGGCTTATCCCAAGACAACGCACACCACCCATTCGCCGCTAACACTCGCCAAAGTGGGAGGTAATAGCCAAACGCATCGGTCGGCACGTCACCAGAGCCATGCACAAACACCACACACTGATGTGGCGTCTCAGTACCTACAGGTAAAATTAACTCACCGGCGAGCTGGTTATCGCCAGCGTTAAAGTGAATGGCTTGACGCTTAAGCCCTGCGTTTGGGTCATCCATGACTATGACCACAAACGCGCCTATCAGCACCAGCGCTATCAAACCTCGCTTTAGCCACTTCATCCCCTTTTTCCCTCCACCCCATTACCGCTAAAAGGTGTATAAATAGCCGGTATTGAACGACCAAAGATCGTCTCTATCCCTATGTTTTTAATCTACACGAATCCATTGAATAAAAAACACCCCTAGTAATCTCGCCCGATACAAAAAAAGCGCCCGCAGGCGCTTTCATCGAGAGACTATCATGTGACTTACTTTAACAACGCCAATACCGCATTGACGCACGCTTCGGACGACACCGGATTTTGCCCGGTGACCAAGTTGCCATCAGTAACCACATACGAGGTAAAGTCATCCGCTTTTTCATAAAGACCGCCGTTTTCTTTGAGCATATCTTCGACTAAAAAGGGGACTACCTCGGTTAAGCCAACGGCAGCTTCTTCGCTATTGGTAAAACCAGTAACCCGTTTGCCTTTCACCAGTGGCTCGTCACGATCTGAACGTGTATGGCGGAACACTGCTGGGCCATGGCATACCGCACCAACGGGTTTGCCCTGATAGTAGAAAGTCTCAATCAGCTGACGGGAGGTCGGGTCTTCCGCCAAGTCCCACAATGGGCCATGACCACCGGGATAGAAAATCGCATCGTACTCGTACGCATTCACATCGCTCAACTTAACGGTATTATTAATCATATCTTGCAGCTCAGCATCGCCATCAAAGCGGCGAGTGGGCATCGTGAGATGTCAGCACCATCAAAATTTTGTGTTGTTGCATCATCGCTCCTTGTTGTTTGACGCGTTCATTGACCGCTTTGCTATTCGGCAACCTTGTTACTAACGAAGTAAATCCCAGTTTTGATCAGTTGACGATTTCTTTACTTTCATCGAATAACATTGACTTAAGCCTAGCTTAACAATGACACCCCCCTCCTGTCTGCCGCTACAATGAGTACATCCATTAAGGGCAACGCCCTCATCACGTTTAAAGTAATCATGCATCTAACATGCAAAAGAGGTCATCATGAAAAAGGCATTTGTACTAGCACCACTCGCTCTTGTCGCTGTTTTAGTGGGCTGTGAGCAACAAGCCAATGACAAACCTGCAACCGAGACTCAAGTTGAAAATGCGGTAGAAAATGTTCAAGCTGGCGCAGAACAAGCAATGGATAGCGCCGAGAATGCAGTTGATGCGGCAGGCGATGCCGTCAGTGATATGGTTGATCACCATAATGCGAAGAACTCGCTAGATTGGAATGGTACGTATCAAGGTGTCGTCCCCTGTGCGGATTGTGAAGGTATCGAAACCAGCCTCACGCTGAACGACGATAACACCTATGTACTGACCAAAACCTATCTAGGTAAAGAAGGTGAGGCACTGAAAGAAGAAGGGACCTTCACTTGGGGCGACATGGGCACCATCGTCACCCTCCAAGGCCTAACCGACACGCCCAATCAGTTCTTCGTGGCAGAGAACCAAATCATCATGCTCGACATGAACGGTGAGCGTATCGACGGTGATTTAGCCGACATGTATGTGCTGAAAAAACAATAATCTAATGAGGGCCTGTGATATACTGCTTTACCACATAGTACAGGCCCTCTATGCGGTTATCTACGGGTTTAAAGAATTCAGGTATTACGGTTTAGATTATTGATTTCTTAGTCTACTACATACTCTTACACAGACCTCATCTCTTTCCCATTTGTTAAGTGAATATTGTCACCGAAATATCCACCACGATCAGACAGTTCAATATGATCTAACTTAACACCTTGATTTTACGATTAATCTACATTCACTCACTCAAATGAGAGATTGATTCCAGAAAGTCCTTTGCCTTTATTTCTGTCCAATCAAAATTGATATATTCGGCGAATAAATAGCTAGGCTAGGAGTAAAACGTGGCCCATACCGCATACATAAAGATGATTGGAGAAACGCAAGGCTGTATCACCCAAGGTTGCAATACCGATGACTCTATCGGGCGAAAAGCGCAGATTTCACATACGGACGAAGCAACCGTTTTAGCCTGCAACTACTCGCTAGAAAAAGAAGCGGACCAAGTCAGAAAAACTCTCAGTGCTTTAACCATCACCAAGCCGATCGATAAGGCCTCCCCTCTTCTTGGACTTGCTTTTTCAAAGCAAGAAAAGATTCAGTGTGAGATAAGGTTTTACAGAACCAATGATAAAGGCCACAACGAAAATTACTACACCATTGAGTTAGTTGATGCCGTTATCGCACACCTGTCGTTTAACCAGCCTCACGTCCTTATTTCTGGCGATGAAGATATGTCCGAGGATATTGCTCTTCGGTATAAAGATATCGTCTGGAAGCATAATATTACTGGTACCCAAGGCTACGAACGATGGGAGTAAGATCTAAGCCCTCGTCTTACGACATTGCCGTTGTTAGAAAAGCTGGCAAAGGGTTAACCATGCAAGCTACAAGCCTCGCTAATCGTCACATTCGAAGTGGGGTTTTGAAGAATCAATTCGTCAGAGATATTGATCGGTTTGAACAGTGCTTGGTTAATGACGTAGAGCGGGGCAAGAAAACCAAAGAGCAAGCTCTTACCGAAATGAAAAGAGAGCAATCCAGCTTAATGGAGCAGTCTTCGTTAATTGCCTCAAAAGGAATCGGTACTATTGCCGGTGCCATGCAAGTTGCCGCGGGTGGAGCAATATGCATATACTCTGCCGCATCATTATGCTCGATCGGCACATTATTGGTGACTCATGGGCTTAACAACATGTATGAAAACGGTAAATACTTTGTCGATGGCGACGAAGATGCAACTGGCTTGGTTCGCGAAGCTTATCAAGGTGCCGCCGAATTTGCAGGATATCCTAAAAGCTATGGAAACATGGCCTACTACGGTGTAGATTTGGCCTTGTCGGGCTACGGAATGGTAGCAAAAACAACCACAGTAAAAGATGCCGACAAGGCTTATCAAATACTATCAAAGGGCACATCCCAGACTTGGACTAAGAGCAGAAATGCTAAAAGATTTAAGCTATTTCGATATAGCTCTGAGGATTACCTGAGAGGTTATCAAGCAGCCTCAAAAGGTTCTTTATTTATAGAAACTCTATCAGATGCCAGCTCTATCCACTCTATAAGCAAAGAGGTCAAAAAAGTTGATTGAAATTATATTTTTCATTGTCATAAGTGCATCGCTAGCTTATAGCTTAAGAGTATGGTCCAAGAAAAGATCAAAAAGATGGTTATATATTTTTAAATATATCGTTTTGTTTGTTGTTGGTGGGCAATACTACTCAATTTTTTCATACAGTATGCCAGTAAAGGGGGGAGTGGATGGCAGGATTTTTTTCTTTGAAGATTTTTTGGTAGAAAGCCTAGGCTTGCCCAACAATGTTCAATTCGTTGCTTTGGCTTTCGTTATTTACATAGCATTTTTTTGCCATCCTAAAAAGTGGCAATAAAAATTCACGTATGTGTGTTTTCACATAAAACTAAATATTTTTTAAGTTCCAGATAAAATATTTAAGCTATTCCGATATAACTCTGAGTGTTATTTTAGAGGTTATCAAGCAATGAGAAGGTTTGCCCTAATAGTGCAAACAACAGCAGATCACTACAACATCAAAGTTATAAAGGACTCGTAAAGTTGAGCGAAGTTTTATTTTTCTTCATTACAGGTTTTTTATTAGCCATGTTACGAAAGGTGTCTCGTATACCCTTTAAAAACTCAGCATGCCTTTTCATCTACGTTGTTCTAGTTATTGGTTTTATCGGTGGGAATTACTACTCTATTTTCATAAATGGAACTTTATTGATGGATATATTCCCAAACCTATCATTTGAAGAAAATGAAGTAATTAGATGGCTTAGCATCATTATATGTTTATTTTTAGGGCTACTAACTCCCAAAAGGCAGTAAATAAATACTTTCATCACGATCGTTTCTTTTCGAAAAAGTCACACTCCACTGTGGGTATAGCTTATTACAGGAGCCGTTGGTGATGGTATGACTGCTGCCTCCTTATACAAAGAGATGAAAAAATGGCCGGCGCGATAGTGTTTTCTGTTGCATCTATTTGTCTTGTCTATTTATTATGGCGAATAAGTACCAAGCCATGCAAAGGAAAGTTTTTTCTGAGAATTATTTTACCTTTTCCCTTTGCAATACAATTTTTTTCTATTTTTCAATATGGAAACAAGACTGCTGGCGTGCCTGTGAGAGTTACTTTCTTTGAGGATATTATAGTTCATTACTTACATCTACCGAACCCTGCCGTTCAGTGGCTATCATTTATTTTTTGTATGCTCATTGTTATTTTTTGCTTTCCCAAAAACCCAAAGTAAGCGCCTGATAAATAAACTAAAAATTACTATTTTCACTAAAAATAATGCGTTCACACTAACGTCTAACACTTGGACTTAAGGGCAAAAAATGCTAAAAAATTTAAGCTATTTCGATATAGCTCTGAGGATTATCTGAGAGGTTATCAAGCCTCAAGCCAACTATCTCTGGGGGCAGAGTCCGTAAGTGATAGTTTTACAACATATTCATTGTATAAATGAGGTACAAAAATAATCGCTCCTGTATTGTTTTTTGTTATCTCTTTTGCCTTAATCTATTCCCTTTGGCGCCTAAATCGCATACCGTCTAATGGCACCCTCCTTTTTTTAAAATTATATTTTTTTTATTCTTAGGCACTCAGTTCTGGGCAAGATTCCAACATGGCACACAGACAGCTGGCGTGGCAGCTAGGATCCCTTTTTTGAGGCATTTATTGTTCGTACAATGAACTTACCAAACCCTACAATCCAGTGGGCATCTCTGTTTTTTTTCATCTTAACACTGGTGTTTTGCCTACCAAAGCGAGTTATCAAATAGAAAATGTAAGCAATAGCACACTTCATTGACAAATAAACGCTTTGATGGCAAAACACACGTCGACTAACATTTAATAGAGAAGATTAAAAAGAGGGAAAGCACAGAGCAAGATCACGTATGCTCAAATTTATAAAGATAATGGCGCAGCAAATGTAGCCTGCCTGCGACACATGGCCTCAAACATGGTGCGGGCTGAGTCGACCAATATCAGCTTGGTGGCCAAACAGAAGCGCTGTTTCATGAATCCCAACTTCTTAGAAAAGGCTTTAGCCGCAGGCATACCGACGATGGTTGAAAAATAAACACTCATGCTCTCGCTCTGACCGACCCTGCCCATCAATTTTGATTTTTTTGTTAGAACTTCCTATAAAATACTGAATAACTTCAGAAAACCAAAAACCACAATAAAGGGGCATAGTATTTTCATCATTTTTCCAAACTTCCTTCTCCATAATTCCAGCTTCTCGGAATTCTTTGGATTTCTTGGAACAGTACCAATAGCAAGCAAATACCCATATATCCCACCTAAAATAGGAATTAACCACTGTAGATCACCAAGCTTGAACATAATTAATTTTCCTTTTCAGACTTATTTGCATAAGCTCCAATAATAATAACGATTATAACCCCTATTACAAATGTAATAGCTGACATAATCAGGGATTGATTTGAAATCATACCAGTTGAACTATATTCTTTAAAAGGAGATATGCATGACCCAATTGCAATAGCAATTATACATATTAAATATCGATCCCATGTAAAGAGCTTTATATTTTTTTTCATATAGTCGTAAGTTGCTAATGCGCAGTGGCCGGTTTGGAGTGTAACGGAAAGCCTATCCAACTGGCGCTACTGGTTAGATAGAAATCACTCGAGAGCTATATGGTAGGACTTTTTGATTTCATCTTCAAGCTTATAATTTCACTAGAAATCTTGTTCATCAGATTAATACACTTTTCATAGCCCTCAGGAGTTGCCCGGCCTATCTTTACCTCTTGACCATACTTCACACCTAGATACCTCAATTTATCCAGATCACAAATTATCTGAATTCAGGGTTACGATGCCGGAGACATACTCTTTTTCAACGACAAGATAGTAGACGCTCTACAGCTACCTGGCTACATACAATTTTTGCCTTAGCAATTGCTCTTTACCTCTGTGTATTTTGTCATCCAAAGCACAGGAAAGACACGTAAGGTGCGGGATAACGAGTTGCCTAGGCTATTCATAATCTGTTTCCGCGTATGTCTTCCCCCTTCCCACACCTTCGCGTTTCGATCCAACACTTAACTGTCCGCACAAATTGGCAGTTTAGTGACAAAATTGTTTCTAACAAAACTTGACGATATTTCACTCTATGGTGTAACCCTTAACTAGAGGCGAAACAAAACCTTATCCTGTTGTGGAGAGCAGTGCGCCATTGTCAATAAATTAGACAATGAAAATCAGAGATGTACAGCCGCACACACAAGCGAGCCTCCTCCGTTTGTTCGATAACAAGACCGAAAAACGGCACCTTTCTGTACCGGTAATCGCCTTTGATCCAAGTTCGATTACCGGTCAGTAGTACGTTTTAGTAGCGCCACAGTCGTGGTATTGGACAGGAGTCATGCGTATGAGCGACGTTGTATTGAAGTTTTCATACGAAGAATACAGCGCCCGTTTAGCGAAGGTTCGCTATGCGATGGAAGAGCATGAGATCGACACCTTGTTGGTCCATGACCCTTCTAACATGGCATGGTTAACAGGCTATGATGGTTGGTCATTTTATGTGCCTCAATGTGTTGTGATCGGCGCGACAGGCGACCCTCTTTGGTTTGGTCGCATTCAAGACGCTAACGGTGCATTACGCACTGTCTACATGAGTGCAGAATGCATCACCTATTATCCTGACCACTACGTGATGAATCCCCCGCTCCACCCCATGGAGTACTTGTCTAACTATGTACTCGCTGAACGTTACTGGGATCGCGGACGGATCGGTGTTGAGAAAGACAACTATTATTTCAGTGCCACCGCGTTTGAATCATTAAAAGAAAACCTCCCGATGGCAACCTTGGTCGATGCGACTGGGTTGGTCAACTGGTGTCGCGCGGTGAAATCCGATCAAGAACTGACCTATATGCACACCGCCGCACGCATTGTAGAAAACATGCATCGTGTGGCCTTTGAAATGATTGAGCCCGGCTTACCCAAACACCTACTGGTGGCCGAGATCAATAAGCATGCGGTAGTCGGTCATGACGGTCACTTCGGTGACTACTCAGCCATAGTCCCCATGCTACCCTCTGGTGGTGATGCCGCCGCCCCTCATCTCACGTGGGATGATCGTCCGTTTAAACGGGGAGAAGGCACCTTTTTTGAAATTGCCGGTGTACATCGTCGTTATCATTGTCCGCTCTCTCGTACCATTTTCTTGGGCGAACCGGGCTATGAGTTCCTACGTGCGGATGAAGCCCTGCAAGCCGGCCTTGAGGCTGGACTCGCCGTCGCCAAGCCCGGTAATACCTGTGGCGACATTGCCAATGCGCTCAATGATGCGTTGTTGCGCTATGGATTTGACCGAGAAGGCGCACGGTGTGGATACCCGATTGGGCTGAGCTACCCACCCGACTGGGGAGAGCGCACCATGAGCTTACGCCCCAGCGATCAAACCATTTTGCGTGAGGGAATGACGTTCCACTTTATGCCGGGATTGTGGATGAAAGATTGGGGGATGGAAACCACAGAAAGCATTGTGATCACCCGAGATGGTGCGCAAACACTGTGTGATTTGCCCCGTCAGCTTTTTATCAAGCATTAGCGGCATCTATCGATAAAATCAATCAGGGCACAGCCATTGTGCCCTTTTCTATTCAGCCAAGTGGGTATTTTTGGCTACACTGATAAAGTGATGATTTAACATCAAACTTTACTGCGACAAGCCGTATAACATGCCAAGACACATCACAAGGAGAGGTTATGGAACCTACCGCGATTGAAGCCACCGTCGATTTCCATGCCGATGGCGTGCAGCACGGCTTCCTAAAACTGCCTCACTCGCACGACCAGTCTGCTTGGGGCTGTGTCACCATCCCCATTACCGTGATCAAAAACGGCGAGGGAAAAACCGCACTGCTGACCGGCGGTAATCATGGGGATGAATATGAAGGTATCACCGCGCTACTCAATACCTGTCATCAACTGATGCCAAGCGATATTAAAGGGAGAGTGATTATCTTACCCATGATGAACGCACCCGCAGTAACCGCAGGCACGCGCACATCACCTTGGGATCAAGGCAATATGAATCGCGCCTTTCCCGGCTCGCCCACTGGCAGCGTCACCGAGCAGATCGCGGATTACTTCACTCGGTATTTAATCCCACAGTGTGATACTGCACTTGATATCCATTCTGGTGGAAAAACCTTGGATCTTATTCCCTATGCCGCGTCTCACCGTTTAGAAAATCTACAACAAGCGGAAGCTTGTGCAGAGGGCGCGCGCTTATTCGGTGCACCTTATCAGGTGCAAACCACCGAGATGGACGCCACCAGCATGTACGACACCGCAGTAGAGCAACAAGGCAAGATTTTCGTTACCACCGAGTTAGGTGGCGGTGGCACCAGCACACCGGAATCGATCGCAATCACCCAGCGTGGTATTCATAATTTTTTGGTCTTTTCTGGCGTGTTGCAAGACGACTATCGCCATCCCCGTGTACCTCCCATCGCACTGGAGTTGCCTGACAAGCATTGTTACGTCCAAAGCGAACATGCCGGCATCATTGAATTCTGTGTACACCTCGGCGATCCCATCAAACGTGGTGATTTGATCGGCAAAGTACATAACATCGAACGGACAGGAACAGAGCCCGTCCCTTACTATGCCGAGCGTGATGGCATTTTGCTGGCTAAGCGCCACCTCGGTCGTATTTACATGGGCGATACCTTTGCCGTAATTGCTGAGCCTGTTTAGTGGAGGCGCCATGAAGTTAGACAAATTTGATATAAAAATCCTTCAAATCCTCCAGCAAGATGGAAGGATCACCAAGTCTAACCTTGCCCAAGCGATCAATTTATCGGTCAGCCCATGTTGGGAGCGTGTCAAACGCCTCGAGCAAGCAGGGATCATTGAAGGTTATGGCGCGCGGATTAACCCAGATGCGGTAGTGAAGTTAAATACCGTGTTAGTCGAAATCACGCTTGGCCAGCACGATGTCGACAGCTTTCAACGCTTTGAGCGCGCCATGCAAGCCTGTGAAGATGTGAAAGAGTGCTGGGCCACAGGTGGGGGGATAGACTACATTGTTCGGCTTGGCGTGACCGATATTGACTATTACCAACGGCTTATCGACAACTGGCTGACTGATAATTTAGGCATAAAACAGTACTACACCTATATCGTCACCAAGCAAGTCAAACGCCCTGCGTTGACGTTACCACTCGAAACACCGGATATCGCCGCTAATAACTATTGATAAACATATAATTTAGTGAGACTTTCCGGACTAACATTTAACTTTTTAGCAACATAAAAGCAACTGTTTCATGATTGCTTGATAAGTCTATCATTCTAGACATAGCGATTACACGACTCACGTCGGCTTAACTAGCCTCTATCGGGAAGACATTGATGTCTTACTCACTCACTGTAGATAGAGGATAATAATGAATAAGTCAGTTATGCTATCCGTCAGCGTTGCGCTTCTTAGCGGCATGGCGCTCCCCGTATCAGCGGCAGACACACTTCCAACTCCCGCTCCCATTAACATCGCAAGCCAGTACAGTCTCCAAGCCGATTTAGCGCCTCCAAAAACATTTCGTGCTACCGCACTCGGTGAAACGTATCAAAACAGCATAAAAATACATCAAGCAGACGCCGCCTTCGTCAAGGTACACTTCGCACAGTTTTCACTGCCTGATGGCGCTTATGTCGATGTGACAAGCGCCGATGGGACTGAGAGCTACCGCTATAGCAATCAAGCCAATGGCAAGCGCACATTTAATCCCACTCAGGGTGACGACGGTGTGACACAGTTTTCGGCCATGTCCGTCCACGGCGACACCGCAATTGTGACGCTCGTCCTTCCCACAGGCACCCAATGGCAACCTCAGCATGCGCTACGTGTCGATCGTTACCAAGCGGGCAATCCGGAAAACCTGATGGCGGCAGCCCAAGACGTGGGCACGCTATCGACGTGCGGAATCAACGAGCGTAAAGATGTGGCATGTTGGCAAGATAGCCATCCAGAGGAATATGAGCGCAGTCGCCCTGTCGCACGCTTGCTTATGAATGGCAGTGGCTTGTGTACTGGCTGGCGCGTAGGACCAGATAATCATATGTTCACCAACAATCACTGTGTTGAAAGCCAGTC
The DNA here is from genome assembly GCF_001996205.1 of Salinivibrio sp. IB574. NCBI lineage: Bacteria > Pseudomonadati > Pseudomonadota > Gammaproteobacteria > Vibrionales > Vibrionaceae > Salinivibrio > Salinivibrio sp. IB574. The sequence continues at coordinate 16,591 of NZ_MUFN01000046.1, forward strand.
TGAGCTGACTAGCACGGAAATATGGTTTAATTATCAGCGTCCAAGTTGCGGCAGCGGCACCATCAGTGACATCGTTAAAGTCACAGGGGATCAGTTACTCAAAACCGATTATACCCTCGACTACACCCTGTTCAGCGTCAATGACTTCGCGCGAATTGCCCAGTTTGGTTATATGGGTCTTGATGTACGCATGCCACAAGTTGGCGAAACCATCTTTATTCCTCAACACGGCGCCGGTAACCCGAAAGAGCTTGCCATTGAAAGTGACCAAAACAATGGTGGGATTTGCCAGATTGATGTCGCAGCAACCAATGGCCGAGGCACAAATACAGATGCGGGTTACTTCTGTGACACCACAGGCGGTTCATCAGGTTCTCCGGTGCTGGCAAGCAGCAGCCGCAACGTGATTGCCCTCCACCATTTTGGTGGTTGTGAAAACCAAGGGGTACGGATTGATAAGATCTGGCCGCAAGTCGCCAGTGAGTTTAATAATGTTCCACCACAAGGGGATCATCAAGCCGGTGGCGCGCCTATGGCGGTCTTCAACGGTCAATGTACTGCACTTGGCTGTGCGTTTGATGCCAGTGGTGCAAGCGACACAGACGGGCAAATCGTGAGCTATCAATGGGATTTCGGTGATGGCTATCAAGGTAGCGGTGTCACTGCATCCCATCAGTACGGCACCGCAGGCACCTATTCCGTCACCCTCACGGTGACCGATGATCAAGGCCTTACCAGCTCTGCGAGTAAAAGTTTCACGGTGGGCAGTGACAACGACTACCCTAAAACCGATCTCAGTGGCGCTAGCAGCAGTTGGCAGCATTTCGTATATACCGCACCGCAAGCGGGCACTGCCACCATTCGTATGTATGGCGGAACCGGCGATGCGGATTTATACGTTGAAAAGGGCACCAAGCCAGATCTCAACCAGTTTAGCTGTCGTCCTTACACCAGTGGTAACAATGAAACCTGCAGCCTTGATGTCAACGCGGGCGATGAAGTGTTTATTGGCATTCGAGCCTACCGTGCCTTTAGTGGCGTCACCCTCGATGTAAACCAGTAATCACTCCTTCCTTAGGCGCACCCTGCGGTTGGTGCGCCTAATTTTTAAATACCGGCGTCTTCTATATCGCCATTTATCACGCGCAATGGGTGTTTTTGTTATCACCAGAAAATTTTCTTCTGCCTTTCCCTCGTTTCAGAAAAAATTTTGCCGTTAGACAGTTCGAACAGAAAACCTGTCGCGGGCACTTTGCATACAGTAAATGAAGGCAAACGCTGATAGGCAGCGTCGCTGCTTTACGATGAGGAGGGAGTATGACCGTATTCCAATCACGCGATCTTAACTACACAGGTACCGCCGCAAATGCTCTGCGTCACGACGTGGCCGGTAAAGCAAGTTCAGATGTACTCGCGTATCTCGACGATCAGCGTTTATTTCGACAGCTCGCCTACTGCAACGGTAAGTGGGTGAACGGCGACGCCGATACGCCCGTGATGAACCCTGCCACAGGAGAAATTCTGGGCTACACCGCCTCGCTGAGCGCTGCACAAGTCAATCAAACCATCGACGATGCGCAAGTGGCGTTTCATCTGTGGCGTGCGGAGTCGGCCGAAACCCGTGCGGAGCGCTTAATGCAATGGCATGACTTAGTGATGGATAACCAACACGATCTCGCGCATTTGATGGTGCTCGAGCAAGGCAAAACACTTCGCGAAGCCGAAGGCGAAATTGCCTATGGTGCGTCTTTTATACGTTGGTTTGCAGAAGAAGCAAAACGTGTTTACGGCGACACTATGCCAAGCCATATTCCTAACGCTCACCTTGCGACCTTGCGTGAACCCATTGGCGTTGCCGCTTTGATCACCCCGTGGAATTTTCCCAGCGCAATGATCACTCGCAAAGCGGCAGCCGCACTCGCCATTGGCTGCAGCGTTATCGTTAAACCCGCGGAAGAAACGCCCTTCTCCGCCCTCGCATTGGCCGAGCTTGCGGAACGCGCAGGGATCCCAGCCGGTGTCTTTAACGTGATCATGGGTGATGCCCCCATGGTTTCAACTCAGCTGTGTCAAAGTGACAAAGTCAAAGCGATGAGTTTTACCGGCTCAACCCGTGTCGGCCGTCTGCTGCTCGAGCAAAGTGCTCACACGGTGAAAAAGTGCGCCATGGAGCTTGGCGGCAATGCGCCCTTTATCGTTCTGCCAGACATGGATATTCAGCAAGCGGCACGTGCCGCCATCGATGCGAAATTCCAAACCTCAGGACAAGACTGCCTCGCCGCAAACAAAATCTTGGTGCCACGTGACAAGTACCAAGCCTTTGTCGATGCCTTCGCCGCATTAATGGACGAACTTGAAGTGGGTAACGGCTTGTTGCCCAGCACCGATATTGGTCCATTAATTTCCTCTCGCGCGGTGGATAAAGCGCAAGCCTTGGTGGATGACGCCATCGCTAAAGGTGCCACCGTGATTGGCGGTAAGCTTAACCCAAATCTCGGCGAAAACTTCTTTGCACCCACCCTAGTCACCAAAGTGACACCCGATATGTTGGTGTATCAAGAAGAAACCTTTTGCCCTGTGGCCGTGGTCATTGCCTATGATGATCTCGACCAAGCCATTGCCATGGGCAACGACACCGAATACGGCTTAGCCGCCTATGTCTACGGCAATGACATTCGTGATATTTGGCGCTGTCTGCGCGGTCTTGAAGTCGGCATGGTAAGCGTCAATTCAGTGAAAATGACCGGACATCCCATTCCCTTTGGCGGTGTCAAACAATCAGGCTTAGGCCGTGAAGGGAGCCGTTACGGTATCGACGAGTTTAGTGAAATTAAATACTACTGTTTGGGTGGCCTGCCCACCGTGAGCGGCAGCTAATTAAGGTTTGCGTAAGGATAAGGAGACTGATCATGCGTCCAGAAACGAAAGCTTTGTTGGAAAAAGACAGAAACACCGTCTTCCACGCATCAACACACTTGAAGCAGTACGCCCACGGCGAAATGCCTGGCCGAGTGATTGAGACAGGTAAAGGGATTCGTATCACCGACTCAGAAGGTATTGAGCTGATTGACGGGTTTGCGGGCTTGTATTGCGTGAACATTGGTTACGGCCGTGAAGAAATGGCCGAGGCCATTTACGAGCAAGCCAAAAAGCTCGCGTACTATCACACCTATGTGGGCCACACCAACCAAGCACTGGTGACCTTGTCTGAGCGACTTATCAAGATGGCGCCGGGCATGAGCAAGGTGTATTACGGGATGTCAGGCAGTGACGCCAATGAATCACAAATCAAGCTGGTGTGGTACTACAACAACGCTCGCGGCAAACCCGAGAAAAAGAAAATCATTTCTCGCGATCGCGGCTATCACGGCTCCAGTATCGCATCCGGGTCGTTAACAGGGCTTCCCTTGTTCCATGCGCATTTTGATCTGCCCATAGAGCGTATCAAACACACCATGGCACCCTACTATTATCGTCGTGAAGATAGCGGCATGACCGAGCCTGAGTTTGCACAACATTGTGCCGATGAACTCGAGAAAATGATCCTTGCAGAGGGCTCTGATACCGTCGCCGCGATGATTGCCGAACCCGTGCTTGGCACCGGAGGGATCGTACCGCCACCAGAAGGTTACTGGACCGCGATTCGCAAGGTCCTGGATAAGTACGACGTTCTGCTGATCGCCGATGAAGTGGTGTGTGGCTTTGGCCGTATTGGTAGTGATTTTGGCTCGATTTACTACGATATGAAGCCTGATCTGATCACCGTTGCCAAAGGGTTAACCTCCGCTTATCAGCCTCTGTCTGGGGTGATGATCGGTCACAAGGTGTGGGATGTGCTGGAAGACGGTACCGATGCATGGGGGGCCATTGGTCACGGGTACACCTACTCTGGACATCCACTGGGCGCAGCCGCCGCGCTATGTAACTTAGACATCATCGAGCGCGAAAACCTCACCCAAAATGCTGCAACCACAGGTGAATACCTGCAAATGAAGATGCAGGCCGCTTTTGCGGACCACCCACTGGTTGGAGATAGCCGCGGGATTGGTTTGCTCCATGCGCTCGAATTCTCGCCCGATCGCGCCAATCGTAGCCACTTTGACCCCAACATGAAAGTGGGACCACAAGTTGCTGCCGCGTGCTTGGAGCAAGGCTTAATTGCCCGTGCGATGCCACACGGCGATATTCTCGGCTTTGCGCCACCTTTAGTGGTGACACCCAACGAAGTTGATGAAATTGTTGCCAAAGCAAAAGTCGCGGTCGATAAGGTGATGGATAAACTCGTCACCAGCGGTCAATGGCAGCCGAAGTAACAGAGTGTCACCACCGCTAAACGTAAAAAAAAGCGCCGATAATCGGCGCTTTTCTATCAATTGCGTATACCACGCTTAGCTTGCTGTCGCAGGCTCTAGCGCAAGATTCGCTTCTTTCTCTTTTTGCATTCGCATCACCGCTATTGGGCCGGTAATGAAAGTAAACGCAATCAAGAAAGAGACAGGCACAGCTGTAATCACGATGAACGACTGCAACGCATTCAAGCCGCCTTCACCAGCCAGCAAGAGCACACCGGCTACTACGCCCATAACAATCGCCCAGAATAGACGATGCGCGCGTGTCGGTTGATTGTCACCAGAGACCGCCATCGCAATGGAATACGCCATAGAGTCACCTGTGGTCGCCACAAAGGTGGTGGTCAACAGCATAAAGGCTGGGATCAGAACCACGCTGTACGGCAATTGGGATAGCGATGCAATCAAGATCGCCGGCAAACCCGCATCCGCCATCGGGCCGGAAATGCTCCCCGGAGACTGCAACTCATAAAAGATACCCGTACCGCCCAGTACCGAGAACCAGAAGTTAGTCGCAATCGGTGCACAAATCGCAACAGCAAAGATCAGTTCACGAATAGAACGGCCTTTCGAGATGCGTGCAATAAAGATGGCCATCATGGGTGCAAAACCAATGAACCAGCCCCAGAAGAACCATGTCCACCATGCATTCCAGCTGCCGTTATCGGTGTTGAGTGCCAGCGTGTGCATGTTATTGAGGTAATAGCTAAAGCCAGCACCAAACTGCTCAAAGATAAAACTCGTTGGACCCAGTACGATCACAACCGCAAGCAGCACGGCCGCACCAATCACATTCATCCGGCTTAACCATTGCAGACCTTTATCCATTCCCGTAAAGGCAGAAATAGAGTAAATCGCCACGACCGCGGCCAAGATAAGCATTTGCATCGACATGGTGTTCTCGATACCGACAAAGCTTTCCAAGCTGTAACCCAACTGGGTGGCAAGGAAGCCAATCGGACCAATGGTGCCCGCCGCAACGGCAATGATAGAACACGCATCAATCACAGAGCCTAGCCAGTGATTTTCTAGCTTGTCACCAAGCAACGGGTATAGCAGCGCACGAGGACGTAGACGCACGCCTGCTTGGTGGTGGGCATACATCAGCACGATGGTCGCCAAGGTGCCCAACACTGCCCAAGCTAAAAAGCCCCAGTGGAAGAAGCTTTGGCTTAACGCAGGGGCGACCGTTTGCATCGCGCCGGCTTCCATCTCGCCTAACGCAGGAGGTGGCGTCATAAAGTGGTAGATGGGTTCAGCCGCTGACCAAAAAACACCGCCGCCCGCGAGCAGAGTACACATGATCATCGCAACCCAGCGGAAACGGCTCATTGAGACGGTATCGGTGGCGCCCAGTTTCAACTTACCAAATTTACTGCCGCCAATGGCTAGCGCCAGCACGAAATTGATCACCATTAGCCACTGCCACCAGTAACCAAAAAGGTTGGCAGATTCAGCAAACAGCGACTGAATCACAGTGGAAAAATGTTCGAGGTCAAACAGAGCAAAGGCAAGGAAGAGAGCGACAAAGCCGATAGTAAAGACGGCAACAAGTCGATCGTTATTTTGTGTAGATTTAAGCATTAGTTCGCTCACAAGGTGTGTGAGGGGCGGCACTCTATCAGTGTGGCGAACGAATGACCAGCATAAATTGCATCGAACACTAACGATAAAAACGTGACAGACATCACCTATTCAGCCGTGGTGCGGGCTGAATAGGTTTATGAC
>NZ_MUFN01000047.1:0-17130 GCF_001996205.1 Salinivibrio sp. IB574
CCGATAGAATCCGCGGTGCAGGCACCGGCAGTAATCAAACCCTGAGTTTCACCTTCAATCGAGATATAACATGGCGTTGGCATAATCGCTCCTTTCTCATTAATGGAAGAGGCTGTCCAGTCGGCGCCTCTGTTCGCCATCCCATATAGCGAAATGCATGCCAGCTTTTTTAACCCTATAATTCAGCACGTTACTCTCTCACTGACCAATTTTTTGCACGCCACAAGCAAGTTTTTGCTCGGCGAGGCAAGAAGTTGCTTTGCCTGCTTAATTATCATTCTCCGTGGTCACCTTGGCGGAAGCTTCATTCAACGCTTCGTTTAGCTCAGCCACTTTCCAGCTCAAATGATTGAGACGTTCGGTCAGTACCATTAATTCGTTGTTTGCCTTTTCAAACTCACCTTGCTCAATCAACAAGGTGACGTAATCCGCACGACCATAAATAGGCGATAAACTGATCGCAAAATTTTCGAGTGAACGTGTTTGCTTTTGTAGCGCCCACCAACGATTTTGCTCGGCAAGTAGCGCGATATTCGCCATCTTGGTCCTTACCGCTCTGAATTTATCAATGTATTTATTAGTACTTTCCAGTGCCTCTTCTCGCTGCGTGTTATAAGCACTTAACAATACGCTTGATGCTTCATGCTCTCCGTACAACGTCGTGAGCGCATTAAGGTGCTGCGCAGCCAACACTTTGGACGTTTCAATAGATTGATCGAGTTCTGACTCAATAGCTTGTTGATACATAGCAACAAATGCATCTTGCCAACGTGTCAAAGAAGACGGGCTATATCGTTTAGTAAACTCTTTCAGTGCACGTTCAGAGTTCAAGCTAGGTTGAGGACTGTAGGTAATAAAGGGGGTTTGGAAATACGGAATATAAGGGTAAGCAAGCCAAATAATTACCACTAGGATCGCACCAAACGCACAAGCGAATACGTTCTGGCGACGACTTTTCTTAACCGTGATGGTAGGGTTTTCCTCCTCATCACGTTTCTGCTGTTTCACGGCACTGTGTAAACGGGTTTCTATCCGGTCTATGTGCTCAAATAAAACGTAAGCAAGCCCTTCATAATCGACAATATGGTGAGGTTGCTGCCGCTCTAAAACATGAAAGAGCGAATCGCAAAGTCGTTCGCAGCGATAGAGGTCACGCAATGCCTGTTGATCGGGCCTGATTTGTTTTAATTCACTTAATACGCGCGAATTCACCCAATCAAGGGCTTCTTTACGCGCACGCGCTCGTTTCTCATTGACCTCAGTTTCATTATTTAAACATGCAAGCAGCAACTCTAAACCATTGGCAAATTCTGCCAATCCGCTGGTTTTTAGTGCTGCAACGGTAAAATAGCCACTGAGTAATAAATCAATCCCCTTATCACGTGCCAAGGCTTGGCAAGAGTCCTTCACACATGCCCAATCTGTGCCGCCTGATAGCGGAGAATGACGCTTGTTAATTTGTTCCCTAACCGCGTCGTAACGTTCATCATCACGAATGCTTGATGCATCGAGTGAAATCTTAAAGGGTTGGTTATCTATTGAGATAATAAAAGGCATGTTTGGTTTTCCTGATAATGCAGGGGCGAGTCCCCTCGCCCCATGATCAGTTAGTAAAGGTTGCGTGAGAGTTTAAAGGACTTAAACAAACGCTGAGTGAATGGGTTAGTCGCGGCTTGTGCATTAACGCGGTAAATCATTCCGCCACCATCAACGTTGAATTGATAATCAACAGATGTCGCACTTGCCGATACGACCGCACCTTGATCCAGAAGACGGAACAATGCCCACGGACCACGTATCACAACACTGCGTGGAGACAAATTGGTTTTTGTCGGTACCAACGTCAACTTCGACGTTGCCGAGTCTCGCAGCGTATTCGGCCAAATCAGCTCTATGCTGTCTCGCGGACCGTGGCTATAGGTCACATATTGCCCATCAATATTCAGCACACTACGACGCTTATTACTGCTCAAGCGAAGAGGTTCAACGGAGAAGCTAACATCTAAGATACCTTTGCGGTTGAAGAACGCTTCTCGAATCTTTTGTGCTTGACGGATCTGAGCAAGCAAGTCTTGGCGGATCAATGAACCGTCAATGCCGCTGTTACCCACAGAGATGTTTTCATCAATAAACATCTTAAGCTGGTTGTTATAGAAGCTATCCAAGGTTCCACCCGGCGCAAAGAAGCTCTCAAAGTCACTGAGTGATGCATCTTTACTCGCCTGCGGATTGAACGGATATCGATTAGCCAGTTTTTGTTGATAAGGACGATAAACATCTTGATACCAGCGAACTTCAAGATGTTGAATCGCCGCCTGTTTTACAACATGCCAACTTTCATCTGCCAGTTTGTCGACCATGCCATCCAGCGGTTCTGGTAGGCCTGTGGCAATACGTTTTAGTGTATAGATAGGGTCGGTGTTTACCAGCTTCACACGCGCTTTAGTTGCATCGAGCGCGGCCGTACCGACGTCAGGCGCATCCTGAATAGACTTAAGGTAGCTCTTGAGTTCTTGCACGGACGCCAGTACTTCACTCAAGTAGGCAGGCTTGTCATTGACCGCTTTAACAAGGCTATTTAAGTCAGAAAACGGCGCTTGGATCTGAGACGCGACATTGTATTTTGGATTCTCTGCAATCGCGTCCTGCGCGTCTTCATCCAATCCCAGCCCTGATGCAAGCTGAGTATTGGTTTCCAACGTACGCAATAAGCGCTGCAGCGGTCCAACGTGACCGGTAAAGTTATCCAATACAGTAACGGCATCGTTGATATCACTGAAGAATTTCACGTCAATCTCATTCAGTGCCGTTCGCCATGTATTGGTGTAATCCGCAACATAAAGATCGCGAATCTTGTTCCTTAGCGCTTTCTTATCTGCTTCACTAAACTCCGCAGTTTCGGCTTCGCCGAGTACCCAGCTGTCGATCAACGCGAGGTCAGAAACGGATTGCAGTTTGGGTACAAAATACTCTTCAAAGCCTTTTTTAGTCAGCATTTGTGGAATATACAGGCTTTCGCTATTAACCACTCGCTCTTCAAAAACCACATCAAAGACGGGGCCAACCTCATTCCTCAAGTTTATCGGCGCGCCTAGCACGGTCTCAGCATCGAGTTTAAGATTACGATAAACACGCTGATCTGTCGGCATTTGACGTAAGTGTTCCTGCGTCAAAGCAATCGTCATATCATAAGGTCGCATTACTCGGTCTGATATCTCATCACCGTTTAGGCGCGCATCAGTAAGGTCAGTGTGGCGCATTGCATAATCAAGGTGTTCAAGTAAACGCTCTTGCACCCATTTTTGGCCAGCAAATTCTCTTTGCCATTGTTTGCTAAAATAATCCATTACGTAATCGTTATAACGACCACTCTTATCAACAACCATTCGATATATACGTAATGCGACAAGCTTTTCTTGATCCGTCGTTGCCTGGTTAAGATCAACCACAGTATCCGCCATCAACAGAGGTAAGAAACGGCTCTTCAATAAGTTCAAGTAGGTTTGTTCGACCTTAGGTCCAATCACATGCCCCTGATAGAGACCAAAGTCAGAGATATACTTCGGCTTATCTCGAAAAAAACCAAACTCCAACGTGGCTTGTCGGATCTGGTTTAGCGGTTTCAATACTTCTTGTTGCGATGCTCCTGCCGCATTACTCGGGAATTGTGTCTTATACTGGTCGACTTTGGTTAGCACCGCATCCGCATGTGCAACGTTGGCAAGATAGTAGCGATGCCACGTCCCCACGAGCAGCACGGTTGCAATTGAGCAAGCCAACACCGACATACCAATTAAACGTCGCTTATGCTTCGCCACCCGGAAGTTATCAGACGCGAGTCCTGCTTCTGGATAAATAATGTTGCTGAAAAGCCGTTGCGTAAAATAAACGGTCGAGTTTTTCGACTTCTGCGCACGGTTCACCGCATGCGAGAGCCCATAACGGCGAGAAGCAGCATCATCAAAGGCATTGGTTGGGACACCTTGTTGATATACCGATGTGAAATAGGCCCCTCGCACCAGTGCGGAAGTCGAGAACTGATCGCTTGCCAACGCCTCGTTAAAGAAGGTGGCCAATATTTCTTTCAGCCCTGCAATTTGGCGTGAGAAGCTGTATATCGCTTTGCGATCCTCAAAGTCGAGCGGTGTTGCCAGTGCGTGAGGCACGATCGCATTTACCCTGTCGATAAAGCCACTGTAAGCCTCATCAAACTCTTTTAACCACGAGTCTAGGTCATCCACGGAGTTTAAAGAGAAAGTAAACCCAAGCACTTCATCGCGCTGCTGCTTGGAATAATGCTTAAAGAAGGGTTCAAACCCATACAGTAAGTCGAGCTTGGTTAGCGTTATATAAACAGGTAATCGCGTCGACAGGGTTTCCATCAACTCGCGCAATCTCGCACGCAGCAAGTTGGCGTAAGCTTTACGTTCAGACGCTGTCGCGGTCGTAAGGTGTGATGCATCTAGCGTCAGCACGATGCCGTTCAGAGGTCGACGGCTGCGTGTTTTTTCTAACCACTTAATAAAATGTAACCAAAGGCGGCGCTCTAATTCACCGTCGTTATTTTCATCTTTATTGCCCTGAGTGAGTAGCTCGCCATCAGGGTCAATCAATACCGACTCATCCCCAATCCACCAATCAAATGAATACGGATTTTCGCTTTTTTGTCCAGAGGCTCGCATCACAGACGAAAACACGAAGTTCTGCCCAGAGCGATTAATAAGACTGGTTTTGCCAGCGTTTTCCAATCCCAGCACCAAGTACCATGGAAGTGCGTAAAGGTGGTTTCGCTTGTTCAAGTTTTGCTTCATATTCACAACAACTTGATCAAGCTCAGACTGTTGGCGCTCTTCGTATACTTGGATAGGGTCTTCGCGTAGTCGCTCAGCGTGCTCTTGCTCCGCTTTGAAACCTTGCAGCTTCCGCCATTGCCAAACACCCCAAATCGCCAACGTCCCGAGTGTAATAAAGCCACTGCAGATCGCACGCGCCGTGATAGATGCAAGAGGCTTTTGCTCACCGAGTGTTAGCCAAGGACCTGCCCACCATATGGCGACATTAACAAGGATAAATATCGCAACCAATAAAATAGGAAAGGCCGCAAGCATTCCAGGCTTCAGCTTTTTCGCTATTTTGAAAAGATGTTTCCACATGAATTTTCGCCCTTAATCACTCTGACGTTGTTTTGCGTTCAAGTTGTTCAACCAAGCTGGGCTCCCAGTCGGTGACACTCATGGTCTTAATTTCTTGGTTCAAGGTTTGATACTGCTCTTTTGCCATGCTGTTTAGCTGGTTCGCGTGCAAGAGGTCGGCCGAGAGCATACGCCAGTAAAAGTGGTCTCTTGGCTCGTTTGCTGCCTGTAGCCCATCGTTTAGCATGGAGAGTGCAACGGCAATTCCACCTTCTTTCGCCAAGGCCAGTGCCTCTTTCTTTTTCTCCTGCCAATCGCCACTGACTGACTGGCCCCCACCTCTCTGATTCGCGCTGCCACTGGCTAACCAGTCTTTCACTGCATCAGAAACAAAAGGCTCCCCACCTTTAAACTGCAAGTCTTTCAGCCCAGGTAAGCGCTCTAAAAACTGCGCCACTTCAGATTGAATGGCATCGCACCAATTTTGATGGCCCAGTTTTTGGGCAATGGTGTAACTCATTAAGTGACCATCAAACCAATACGGTGCCATGGTCAAACTTTGCTCGACCTGACGCCACAAAGCTAAATCGGGATGGCGCATTTTATCTTGATAGTCTTTGACACGGTCTTGCTGCATACCTCGCAGCAGCGTTTCCCCACCGGGTTTATGGTCGGGCAAAGCAGTGATGCTATACCAAACGGCGTAGCGCCTTAATCGAATCGCCAGCGCCACCCCATCGTCTTGTTCAGCTAAGAACGAAGCAACCTTAAGCAGTGTCTGTTTGGTGGCTTTATCACTGGAATGATCGACATCCACGGATGATGTTGTTGGCGTCGTGCTGGTGCGCGAGGGCGTTGGTTGCTCTTTAGCCACCTCGTTTACGCGCTGACGCTCTTCCGCTTTGCGCAGTTCTGACTTGATACTTCCAACCACACTACCGACAAGGTCATTCGTTAGCCCATTGTCTTCAATCGCTTTTTCCCATGTCTCGATAGCCTGATTGAGCTGTTCTCTATCTTGCGCATCGAATTGGCCAAAGTCGGTTTTATCGACCGCCATAGAAAAGCGCTGAGCCATTTGGCTAAAGAACTTGCGCCGCGGTAGGTTACCGCGTTTGCCGGGCGCTGGATGGCTTTGCTCCCAATAGTTCGACATGAAGCTCGCCATCACATCAAACGAGAGGATGAATCTCGACGGAGACGGTTGGTGGTGCAGGCACTGCAACAGGTATGCAAGCAGCTTGATGTCTTTTGTTTTTTCCGACAGCAGTTTAACGACGCTATGCTCAACCTCATCCCACTGCACATCACCATGAGACAAGGAGCCAACTTTCATCATTTGATCTTCAACAAAATCAAACAATGGATCGTCAACCAGTCGCTCTCCAACCGGATTCGCCGCGTCAATAGGTTGCGCAATACAACGCTTGTACTCTTTTAATTCCATCTTTACCAACCGCAACGTTCGCGTAATGCTTGTATGGTGTTATTGAGCGGCGCAGTGTCAAAGCGAAGGCCGTCTATATACTCCGAGTTAGAACGTATAACAAAAGAATCTCTTCCTATTAACGACTTCATAAGTCTAATCGCAGGTAACCCTCTCGAAGAGGACAGTACTATACCGACATCTCCACTCCTCCAATATTGGGTATGTCCTCCTGGGAATGAAACCTTAACCCTGCCGTCATCAATTGGCTCGGGCAACATCAATTCGATGCGACTAAGGTTGTCGATACAGCTCAGCATCAACACTGGTTGCTCGCTTGCTTTAAAGCGCGTTCTTACATTGTTTGCTTGAAGGGTAATCCAAGCGCTACTTCCGCGCCCTTCCCCTTGCTCTGTCAATGACCAAGCTTGAGGCGCGCTCGCATTCGCGGCGTCCACGGCACGAAGCCACTGCTGAGGTTTTTGGACAGCATTCTCAATAACGTCACTACTCTCCGGCATTTGAGTATTAAAAACGCGGTCAAAACATGCCAGGCGATCTAAACGAGACGGGACCGCCCTACATTGCTGGGCCTGATCCAATAACGTCCCAGGAGAATTCTCTGCCGCAACTGAAAAAAACGGGCTACAAAGAAGTGTTATCGATGCGACAATTGCGAAAGCGTGATTATGCGTATTCATGGCGCTTTTATCTCTAGTTTTCGACATTTATAAGTCAATGTTCTTCTCGGAATACCAAGGCTTTCTGCTACTTTGGCGGTGTCACCATCAAACTGCGACAACCTATCCGCAATAATGCGCTGTTCAAAATCCATCAATGCTTGTTTCAGATCGCCAATCGACGCAGCGTCGATATTCAGCACGCGGCTCGATGTCGATAGCCCATTGGTGTAACAAACGGAGCGGACATCATCCGTTGCTGGAGCCGGGGCTGGGGAACTGCTTACCGACATATTCAAGCGCGCACCAAAGGTTGCCAGTTTTATCGCCTCGCCATTTGCCGTTTGCGCGCAGGCATACTCGATTAAGTGTTTTAGCTCGCGCACGTTCCCGGGGAAGCTATAGCCAAGTAGCGCATCCAACGCTTGGAAATGAATATCACGGATGCTAGTGCCATGTTGTTGGTTAAATTGTTGAATAAAGTGGAAACATAGCTGACGTATGTCTTCCTTACGCTGCGCAAGTGCTGGTACATGCAGTGGGTATTGCAGTAAGCGATAATACAGATCTTGTCGAAACTCGCCTGCACGCACTTTTTCAAGTAGATGAACATGAGTAGCCGACACCAACCGGAAATCTGATTGTTGCTCTTGGTGTCCTCCGACAGGTCGAAATGTTCCAGACTCCAGTACCCTGAGTAACTTTGCTTGCAAGCTCATTGGCATATCGCCAATTTCATCCAAAAAGAGCGTACCGCCATTCGCTTGTGCAATAAGCCCTTCTTTATGATTCACGGCGCCAGAGAATGCCCCTTTCACATGCCCAAATAGTTCACTCTCGAGCAAGTGCTCTGGTATCGCCGCGCAATTGATAGGCACAAATGGCTGAGTATTTCGGTTTGATAGATCGTGAACGGCACGCGCGACCAACTCTTTACCACTTCCCGTCTCTCCTTGAACGAGCACAGAGAGGTGCGATGATGCCGCATTAGCAATTTGGTCACGAAGACGCAGCATCGGTGCACTGTCACCGATAAGCGTGGCAGACAAACTCGCTGCTTGCTTTTGCTGATGCGCCCTTTTTTCGATATCAGAAAGAGAGGCTCTTAACGCTCTACGACGGCTCTCCTCGCCTTCCATTTCACTAAGTAGAGACCACTGATTCACAAACACATCCACAAATTGACTGAAACCTGAGTCGTCGTGCCACAGCGAAAATAGAGCATCGCTATCTCCCACTAGACAAACAATAAGCTTTGTATTCGTGTCACGACGTACCAACGGATAAATATTGACGGCTTCAAACAGACCAAGCTCACCAACAAACTCAGAAAACGCTCGATTTGATTGCCAATAAACAATATCTTCCGCACCTAAATGCATAGGGACGACATTTTGAAGAACATGAGCAAAGGGGGTGTCAAAATCCGTTACCGACCAAGACGTATCCGATGCGTGGCAGACAAGTTGTCTGCCATCGCAACTGGGTGTGAGTAGCATTCCTTCGCGTAGCTTGAGCTCACCGACAACGATTTGGATAAAGCGAGACTGTAGATCGACAGTCCGCCTTTCCTTCGCTAGGTCAGTCACATAAGCCAGCCAATTACGCATTCTTACTCAACCTCGCCTTTAAACTCACCCTCTTCGGCGTATAAACGCACATGAGAGATATCTGATTTCTCAGCCAGTTTGTTAAGCAAAGATAGCGAAACAGGAGGCAGTAACTGACCTTCTATAATCGCTTCCAGCATACGTGCCCCGTTTTCACTGCGAGTCGCGCGCTGCAATATCTCGTCAATCAGGCTTTCATGAATATCAACCGTTGCGCCATAACGCTGAGCAAATGTCTGTTCGAGGTGAGTAAGTTTACCTCGCACAATATCCGCGAGTACGTCCTTGCCTAGTGGCAAGTAAGGTACGACTTCCATACGTGCAAGCAGTGCCGGCTTAAAGAAAGCCGCAAGTTCTGGATACAAGGCATTATCAAGGTTCGCTTGATCATCAGCATGATCAACGATCGTTTGATAACCGAGGTTCGAGGTCAAAAAGAATACGGTGTTTTGACAGTCAATCACGCGGCCTTCGCCATCTGCCAGTTCACCCTTATCAAAGGCTTGATAGAAGATGTTCAATACTTCTGGGTGCGCTTTCTCGACTTCATCAAGCAGTACAACCGAATAAGGCATTTTACGAATCGCCTCAGTCAGTACACCACCCTCGCCATAGCCCACGTAGCCTGGGGGAGAGCCAATCAAACGTGAAACCGTGTGTTTCTCTTGGTACTCCGACATATTAATAGTGGTTAAAAACTGCTTACCACCGTATAGCTGTTGAGCAAGCTGCACAACGGTTTCGGTTTTACCCACACCGCTTGGACCAACCAGTAAAAATGCGCCTTTCGGTCGGCCTGAACGACGCAGATCTGCACGTGCTGTCAGCAAGTGACGATGAACACGTTCGATGGCAATATCCTGCCCTTTGATCGCCTTTCCAAGCAGTGTTGTGAGGTTGGTGATCTTGTAAAGCTCATCACTGTTCATCTGATCAACAGGCACACCTGTCCAATCAGAGATCACTTCAGCGACTTGTTCCGCATCCACGTGCGGGTGCATAAGACGCTCATCATGAGGAATTGCGTCAAGTGCCGCATATTTTTCTGACAGCGTTTTCGCGAGTGCGTCGTAATCACACGCTTCATCCGCATCGTCACTGACATCGGCACTATCTTTGTCTAACAGCTTGGCGCGTAACGATACAATTTCTTGTACCAACTCGCGTTGCTCATTCCAGCGTGATGAGAGAAGACGCTTTTCTTCTTCATCCGCCTGCTCCAAGGTTTCCAATACATCGAGACGTTCCGTGTCTACCGGCTGGCCAATAAACTCTGCGCGCTTCAGCATCTCGATTTCTTGTTGACGTTGGTGACAAAGCGTTTCAAGCAACGCCAAGCGCTTCGGTGGCGTCGTCATGTTAATAGCAATCCGAGCGCATGCCGTATCTAACACATCAATGGCTTTATCGGGGAGCTGTCGTCCTGAAAGGTATCGAGCAGAAAGCTCTGCAGCCGCTTTTAACGCGTCGTCAGCAATAATAACGCCGTGGGCTTTTTCATAGGCACTACCAAGACCACGCATAATATTGACCGCTTGATCAACAGAAGGCTCTTCCAATTTCACCAGTTGGAAACGACGAGTAAGTGCAGGATCTTTCTCGAAGTACTTTTTATATTCCTTCCAAGTCGTTGCAGCAATGGTACTTAACTCACCTCGCGCCAGTGCTGGCTTGAGCAAGTTTGCTGCGTCACTACCGCCTTCTTGGTTTCCTGAACCGATAAGCGTGTGCGCTTCATCGATAAAGAGAATGATTGGGTTGGGTGCAGTCTTGATGCCATCGATAACCCCTTTCAAGCGTTTTTCGAACTCACCCTTCACAGAGGCGCCAGCTTGAAGTAGGCCTAAATCTAAGCTGAATAACTCAACGTGCTTAAGTTTTTCCGGAACATTTCCGGCTGCAATGCGCAATGCCAGACCTTCGACCATCGCGCTTTTACCCACCCCTGCATCACCTACAACAATGGGGTTGTTCTTACGACGACGGCATAAAATATCAACCATCAGGTTAAGCTCTTCCTCTCGACATAAGACCGGGTCGAGCTCGCCATTTTTTGCTTGTGCCGTAATGTTTGAACAGTATTTGTATAGCGGAGATTCACTGCCCTCGAGAGAAGGCGCATGCTTTTTCGCTGCCGCATTTAGTGGGGAAAAGGCAGGATACGTGTCTAGTGCTTTGTCACGCTCATAGCTCGAAGAAAGCGCCTGTTTTAGTGCTTCAACTTCAACGTTCGCTTGTTTTACGATCAAACGAACATCAGAAAGCGGATTGTCCAGTAACACTTCGATGAAGTGTTCAATCAATACTTCTGGATGTTGCCTCTCAATACAGAGCGAGGCCGCTTGCTCAAGGGCAAGTTTACTTTGCTCATTCAATTTTGAAATTAGCGTAGATAATTCAATTCGAATCACGGGGACACCTAGTTATCTAAATAAAATACGTTATAGGCTAAAGCAGTTGATTCAGCTGGCTTAGCACATTCTCAGACTTTTCATGGAGTAAGTACGAGTAACCCGCAAAAATACCTGCCCAAAGCACGACGAAACCGACAAAGATACTCCATAATGGTACCTGCTTGCTGAGCGTATATTGCGTGCTTACAACGTGATCACTTGCGTCTGCCAAGGCTCTAGGTTGCTCATCGTCTAAAAGTAAATCGTGCAACCTTTTGATCACTTTCTCGCGCTGAGCATGCCCGCCATCAATGACTCGGTATTTGCCTTCAAAGCCCAGACATAAGCAGTGGTAAATAAATACCAACAGCGGCTGATACTTTTCAGGTTCGCTTTCAAGACGACCTAAAATGGTGAACACTTTTTCTCCACCCCAGGTCTCGTTGTGAAAACGGGACAGCATTGAGTGCTCAGCCCAACATGTCGATGCTCCCCATGCTGTTCCCATTACCGCTTCATCGAGAAACGTACAAAGAATGTAGCGATACGCCATCAGCACAGCATGCTCGAAACCTTGTTCCGATAGCTCGATTTCAATCGCTTTAATTTCTTCGACCGTTTGATGGTAAATCTGCTCAATGCTGCTGCAGCTTGAGAGTGAGCGAACACGTAGTGCCAGGCCAAATAGCGGCGTTGCTGCATCCACCAACGCATTTGGGTTGTGGCCCCGTAATTGAAACCAATAGTCTTGATCGCTATCTATTTTCTCAACATCATCAAATAAAAGATCATTGAGAACGCTTTCTTCGGTTGCCGCCATGATCAATCCCTAATTGCCCAGAACTGAATATCTAAATCATCAAATGCTGCAGCCACATGGAATGCAAACCCACTTGAGTTAGAAAGCATCGCCCATGCTGCACTTTCTTTATCCAGCTGATAGTAGGTGTATCCCGCATGGTAAGGCAGTTGCCGTGGCGCCACGGGTAATGGAATCAGTGGGATGCCAGGTAACTGAAGTGAAATAAGCTCCCGTATTTTTTCCACAGAAGACACTTTGGTTTGCTGAGTGAACAACCGGCGCAACTCATCCAATGGCATGCGCGCTTTCACGGCAACAATGAACTCCGCAGAATCCATCAGCTGCGAATCCTGAATTGGCGCAACCATTAAGCCGTAATTACGCTTATCAAGCTGAATTGATACCGCTCTTGGCTCCAGTACAACACTGAGGCTTTGACGTAAATAACGAATCACCGGCCAAAAGGACTCGCTAGGCATATCGTGGTTGTAGGCAGGCAACGTCGGTGCCAAGCGGCTTTCATCGGTGAATGTTGCTAACTCACCACATACCGAGGACAAACATTCATATAAACGCTCTGGATGTAAGCTACCCAAGGATGCCAAATGCTTCATTTGTGGCTGCAAACGATTTAATGATTGCAACAACATAAAGTCCGAAACGTCCGCAACACCGCCTTGAGAAGGAGAACTGATACGTTGAGCGATGTTTTTGGCACGTTCGTGCATCAATCCCGCCATTTCATTAATAAATCGATGTAATGTAGCGTTACCGGCAACATTAAAATGACAGGGAATAAAGTCGGGATCGAGAACGACACTTCCATCTGGACGCTTTTCTAGGATACGAGCAACCGGAATGGATGCATAAGCACTGCGATCCTCTTTTTCGAGCATCAGTTGCAAATGAATCGGAGAAACATCTAGCGTGGTTGTATCACCTTGAACACTATGGACATCGCGCACGTCGATACGGCGACTTTCATAACGCCCCGACCCTTTATCGTCGGGCCAGTTAACTTCCATGATCGATTCACTACGCAACGGGACTGCGAGATATATCAACTGGTTAGATAGGGAGCTATCTTCAATCTCCAAGGCATCCGGCATCACATCTTCCTGCGGAATACGAAACGCGGTGCCATCAGGCATAACCCCAACGGCTCGCTCTATCGCAATACGACCGAAAGCCAAATATTCAGGATTTAACGAAAGCTCCGATACGCCATACAAATACTTACTGACAGATGTCAATCTCTCTTCCAATAAATATTCACTGTAACGTTGCTGCTGTTGGAAGTGTTGCGGCTTAATAAAAAGCCCTTCACTCCATATCACCCGATTCCGTGCAAACATTAAATTTACTCTACCTTCTCTAATTTCACGTCGTAATCTTTGAAAAGCATTAGCAGGTGATATTGACGGCCTTTATTAAGCACCTTCACGGCCTTTTTCCATTCACCTAAGTTTGGCTCTGAAAAATGTGCCATCACACCAATGTAATTTGTGTCTTCATCTATTTTAAAGGCGTTAACGAACTTGAATTGTCCAGGAGTCAACACGTAATCGTAGTTATTAATAAAATTACTACTCAGTGCTCCTTTATAATCGGTACGCAACTGATCGAACCCTGCCGACATAAACATTGAGTCGTCTTCCAGCTCAAAGATTTGCACCTCGATTGGGGCAGGATCACCAGCAATATTTGGGTTAACACCTGTATCGCTCACCAGACTGAAAGTCACCGTCGTGGGTTGCTCTTCAGGCTTGTATTCATCGGAAGAGCTACACGCCGTCAACAATAAAAATGCACAGACAATACTCAGTTTTTTGATCACCGCTTTAGCCCTCCAATTGCTTTTCACGGATACGTTTGTCATAAACCTGCTCAAAAATTTCCCAGAACAGCTTCGAGAAACCTCGCTGGCGATTAGAAGTCAGCTCTTTGTAATAGTTACAATACATTTCCCACGCCCACGCTGATTCACCTTCAACCTGCTCATCGGTATTGCGGCGGCAGTGCTGGAAGCGACGCAGAAGAACGTCGGGAGAGAAGGCGTGTAAAATTTGGTCAAGCGCTTCCGATATCGCCTCTTGCGTCGCATCGTTGTGATCTCTCACATTTTTTAAGCTTTCTGCGATCGCCGCTGGCGCAGATAAATGCACTAAGCTTTTGTCTGCGTCATACATGGTTCGGACGGTCTCTTCATACGTTAGGCCCAAACGAAGCGGGTTATCTTCAATAGGTTGCAAGTTGCGATTCATGGTACCGAAACGCCCCTCTGCGGCTTGTTCATGAAGCGCCAACAACCCTTTTAAGCATGCTTGTAATGACTGTCCCATCTCCTGTGAGAGGAAGTGCATTTTTTGTATATCATGGTCGTTTGTGACCCTTACGCCCAAACCATCCAACATCGGCCCAGTGAGCAGATGTTGCCCATGATCGTTATCAGGCTGTGGTGACGAAGTAGGCTCATGACTTAAGCTCTTCGCCACTTCCTGCTCTAGCAGCCCTAGTTCTTTTTCATCCATCGGTTTTCTCTCGCTCTGTTTCGTTTGATGCATCGACTCAGGTGACATGACGCGATTCAGCGCTTCTTTTGCTTTCGATGCGTGAAGCTCACGCTTTTGAGGTTTCTTTTGCCCAAAGCCGAAAATACGCTTTAGCTTGACGGATGCCGACATGACATCTTCGCTATCTGCTTGCGGTGTAAACGAGGGCTTTCGTTCGACAATATTGTTTTTAGCTATCAATGAAGACTCAGCAAAGGTTTGCTGCTTCTGCTCTTTGTCTCCATTTAGGAGCCAGTTCGACGTTTGATTGTCTTTGTTTTGGGCATCGAGCTCTTTTAGCGGATCAATCGCTTGAGTGAGCTCGGGTTCTTCTTCGCCCGAACCAATATCTTGACTAGGCCCATCGGCCAAAAGATCGTGTTGCTCCGTTTCAAACAACGTATCAACGTGCCCTCCATCAAACTCCGCCTCTTCACCGGTAAGCACGCGCAGTTGATAAGGGCCGACTTGTATCTCATCTTTGTGTGCCAATCGGGCTAACTGACCTTTCCCTAAAGGCATATGCGCGCCATTGACAAACGTTTCTCCGCAGTCGTCACGCACACAGAACGCGCCATCAACAACAACGACTTCACAATGGCGACCACTTACACGACCCAGTCGATCGGTTAACCGCCAATCAGCACTAAAGTCGGAGCCAATGACACCACCAGAGTCAACAAAACGGATCTGAGCTGACAAGCCAGATTCCAGCGCTTGCGCGTTGGCAACAACTAGCGTTAATCCATGCTTATGTTCTGGAGCCATAACAATTATTGCCTTACTTGAATTAATACTCGCTTATCTCTTAAGTCATTTCCTAAGAACGACGTCCACCCCAACGCAATCTGTCCACCCAGCTCGAAAGCTGGTGTTGCTTCATCAGTCATCGAAAGTTCAAGATCAAACGCCATTTGTTCACGAAGAATAAATTCGACTAACTTACACAGTGGTAGGTATTCTTTTCCAACGGGAAGAAAATCGTTGAAGCGCTCTCTCGTCAGCTCATGAATACAAATGACAAACTTACCGTTGCAATCAAAAACTGACTCGCCGATGACGGTATCTTCGCCTAACCGACCATTCATACACCCCAATGACATTTGTTGCTCTTTAGCAATCTTGACTTTGCGCGTCACCCATTGACGAATCGTCACATTCTCGAGATCAAAGCAATGGGCAATGATCCCAGCCACAACGGTTGGCGAACGACTCCGGCCCGCCAATGTGCCCGCATATGCCAGCATCTTGCACCAATTGATTGGTGTTTCTCCGCGTAACTGCGGATCGCCCAATCCAACTAGCGCAAACAGCTGCGCTGAAAACTGATCCTCAGCCCCTGGTTGAAAACGAATGTAATATCGATACTTGCGCCATATCCGATAAACCAACGCGATCAAGCGATTGCTAAAAAAGTCGAGAAAGGGCCGTTTAATCCCTCCCGGCTCCTCATGAAGCAATTGCTCTGTGATAAAACCAGGTAAAGGCGATTGTGAGCCCGCAAGACCTAAAAAATTGGTGAGCATCACCGCATGACCATTCTGATCGTGCAACGACGCCACATCAGAAGCCGCAAACCCTAAGCTCGGATTGGCACTAAAAACCAGTTTGCACTCTCGTTCCCAATCTTCTTGCTCGGGGTCAATGGCACCGTGCTTCTGTAGCAATGCCACTAATTGATAAAAGTTATACGGCCGAACATCTGGCACTAAGTCAGTCATCGTGCGGCCATCTGTTTCATTTTTTATATCAGCGGCTGCATCCCGACTTTCGTCTGCCATGTATAAGTCTCGTTATTCGTTGTGTTAATAACGGTCAGCTCATGGAAAGAGTTAATGCTYGCATATAGCGAGAAAAAATGGCTGAGCACCGTTCCAAACAGATATAAGTCGCCCTCTGACCCAAACCCACCTTGATTTAAGTAAAGCGTTGATTTTAGGCCTCTCACTGGCATCCCTCTGAGAAGCTTGTCCATGGGCTTAGACTCAATTTTCTCAATGGCATCTAGCCTTCTCTTACCCACTCGTTCGGCTTGTCTATCTACCAATGCCCTAAAATCATAAGCGGTTAAAACGCAGCTCAGCGCATCTTTCGAGAGCAACGACAAATAGTTCAATGACAGATTCGAGATCAACATCCACAATAAGCTGCCATCCAACACCGGGCGCAATGATTGCGTCGGGATGGTAATATTTTCGAATTCCGCAAACGGAGGCGATGTATCTGTGGGTTCACAGATATCGCCTACTCCCAGATCAAGAGGTAATTGTCGATTCGTACACGTCAGCTTCACTGACACCGCTTCGTCGACACCAATCGAGTCCGATTCATCCCCCCGTATAAAGGAGATAAAAGACTCAAATCCATCACCTCTAATACTGTCTTTAACACGTGCTCGGTAATAAAGCGTTTCTCGGTTTCTGACACGCTCTACTTCATGTTGAAAACTCTCAAACGGGGTATAAACACGCTTTTGCCCGCGTACCGGTTTCCCATCAACCAATCTATCTTGACGCCCAGTCACACTATCAATGC